>DAOUFB010000186.1:0-5400 GCA_034430135.1 Flexilinea sp.
CTTTCATACGACCTGCTTGGGCAGATTTCGTTCTTTACAGCAGGGGAGGATGAATGCCGCGCTTGGACCGTGCGCCGGAAAGCTTTCGCGCCGGAAGCCGCGGGCGTGATTCATACCGACCTCCAGAAAGGGTTCATCCGCGCAGAGGTGCTTGCCTATGACGACTTGATGGAACTGGGGAGTTACGCCGAAGCAAAGGCGAAAGGCAAGCTCCGCCTCGAAGGAAAAGAATATCCGGTTAAGGATGGCGATATTTTGAATATTCGGTTTAATGTCTCGAAATAATGGGACGATTCAGCCGTAATCTTAACGAAAAATATTAAACATAAAAAGCGGGAGACAAACAAAATAGCTTTTCTCCCGCTTTTTTCTTGTTTAATGGCGAGCCCAGGCTCTTCGTCCGAGTGTCGCCGCGATCCAAGCCGCTGACATGGCGAGCATGATCGCCGATGCCCAGATCAGAACTTTGCGAATCGAAATAGGCGCGTCCACGTGCTCGCTTTCCGTCGGATTCAACGCTGCGAGGGCGGCAGCTTCCGCCTCTTCGTCGATGTCCCCGCCGAAATAAGTTCGGTCTTCGGGAAACTTTCGTTCCGCGCTGCCTAAAACGTCCAGCTTGGGAGACCCGCCGCGGACGCCTTGCGATGAGAAGTATTGCGGTGCGCCGGCGCTTCCAACCGTCATGGATCCACGCGGCGTTGAGCTGACCGGTTGAATGGCGCCTGCTGCGATGCTTTCGAGCGAAAAATCCTGTTCCTCTGCGACATCCGCGAAGGTGACGGACTTTTCCGCCAGGCGCGGAGAAGTTCCGGACGGGCTCGTCATCATCGGCACCAGCATTAAGATCATGAGCGCGAACATTGAAACCGCCGCACTCCAACGGAACGCTGGAAAGAGACGTTCGAGCCAGCTCGGCGGTTTGGCTTCCGCCGCTTCAGCCCTCGTCAGGATGTATTTTCGCGGAGCTTTAACCTCGCCCAATCGTTTCAACTGCGATTTGACTGCGAGGAGCTCTTCGATGTCGGTTGTGAGCACCGGCTCGGCGGCGATGCGTTTCGTGAATCGCAAAGATTCGGATTCGCTTAACTCGCGATCCAGATAGCTATTCAATAACATCAAGTCTTCTTCTCTACGGTTCATTCCGACCTCTATTCATCCTCTTTATGATTACCCCTTAGACGTCCGACGAAGTTAAAAAGTTCCCTTTTTTCTTTAAGCAATCGCGAATCTTTTCCCTTGCACGGAAAAGCCGGCTTTTAATTGTCCCGAGCGGAACGGATAAAATCTCCGATACTTCCTGATAATCGAGTTCCTGGACGTCGATCAGGGTCAGAACCGCTCTGTAATCGGTCGGCAGCGCGTTCAGACAGTCCTCGACCGATAAGCGGACTTCTTTTCGCATGAAAAGCGCTTCCGGTCCATCAGTTTCGTCCGCGAGCCAGCCGCTTTCGTCGATTACTTCGCTTTCATCGTTCGGATTCGCCGGTTCAATCGGAACAGAACGCTGGCGGCGGATGCGCCGAAGTTCGTCGTAAGCGGCGTTTGTCGCGATTCGGAGAATCCATGGTCGGAAAACTTCGCCTCGGAAGGTGTCGATTTTTTGCCATGCCGAGATAAACGCGCTTTGGGCGACATCGTCGGCGGCAGCGGGGTCGCATATGATTCGCAGCGCCGTGTTATAAACTGCGTCTTGAAATCGTAAAACGAGCTGATTAAACGCGTCCAAATTTCCGCGTTTTGCCCGTTGAACTAAGATAAGGTCATCGTTCTCAATCGTCATCGTTTTCGCGTCCAATACTCTCTCTACGCTTCAAGGACTTCGAGCGCACCCCAGTTTTCACCGCTGCGCGCTTCCGTCGTCAACGGAACAGACAGCGTCATGGTATTTTCCATCGTCTCCTGAACGAGGCTGCGCGTTGCGTCTAATTCATCATTGGGGCATTCAAACATTAATTCGTCATGAACCTGGAGGAGCAAGCGCGCTTTCAATCCGGTTGCGCGGAGTTTTTCCGACAGTTCGATCATGGCTTTTTTCATGATGTCCGCCGCGCTGCCTTGAATCGGGGCGTTAATCGCCTCGCGTTCTTCACGTGCGCGTAAATTTCGGTTCATTTCCGTTTTCAGGTTCGGGAAATAGCGCCGCCGCCCCATCATGGTTTCGACGTAACCGAGGTCATTTGCCTGTGCCTTGAGTCCGTCCAGATAGGTTTGGATGCGCGGGAACTGCTTGAAATAAATTTTGACGAATTCGCTCGCTTCCTGGCGGGAGAGGTTCGTTGAGCGGCTCAATCCAAACGAGCTCATTCCATAAATCAGTCCGAAGTTGATTGCTTTTGCGTGACGGCGCTGATCTTTCGTGACCGCCTCGAGCGGAATACCATAAATCGCCGCTGCTGTTGCTGCGTGAATATCCTGACCTTCGCGGAAAGCCGCGATCATGTTTTCGTCGCCGGATAAATGGGCGATAATACGCAGCTCAATTTGACTGTAATCGACGGATAGAAGCGTCCAGCCGTCCGCTGGAATAAAGGCGGCGCGGACTTTTCGCCCCAATTCGGTTCGTGTCGGAATATTCTGCAAATTGGGTGATGACGAAGCGACCCGCCCGGTAACGGTTCCTACCTGGTTGAACGAGGTGTGGACCCGTCCGCTCTTTGGGTCGATCGCCAATGGGAGCGCGTCAACGTAGGTGCTTTTGAGTTTGGAAATTTCGCGGTTTTCGAGGATGAGGTCGATTACCTCATGCATGCCGGACATTTCTTCGAGGACGTCCGCCGCGGTTGAATAGAGCCCTGCTGTCGTTTTTTTTGCTGTCGGGGGCGGGGTAAGTCCCAAAACCTGGAACAGCGCGACCGAAAGCTGCTGGGTGGAATTGATGTTGAACGCGTACCCGACGCAGTCGTAAATCGCTTTTTCGATTTCGATCAGCCGCTTTCCGAAAACGCGCGACAGCTCGTGCAAACCGTCAACGTCGATACGAATCCCGTTCCGTTCCATTTCGATTAAGACCGGAACGAGCGGCATTTCAAGCGTGCGGTATAGATCAACCGCACCCCGTGATTCCAACAGCGGACGCAATTTGGCTTCGAGCCGGAGCGTATGATCCGCGTCGGCGGCTGCATACGGCGCGGCGTCGGCGATAGCGACTTCCGCCATTGACTTCTGATTTTTCCCTTTGCCGATTAATGCTTCGATCTCGGTCATTTCAGAGCCCAGCAGCGTCCGCGCCATGGTTTTCAGCCCGAGCCCGTTTGAAGCCGGATCTAATAACCAGCCTGCGATCATGGTATCGAAAAATTCACCGCGAACCTCGAAGCCATGGTTCATGAGAATGATTAAGTCGTACTTGATGTTATGACCGACTTTCAGGATGGCTTCATTGCTCAGGATTGGGTTTAGAACCTGTTGAAGCCGTTCCAGCGGCAGCTGATCCCGTGCCTCGTTATGCCCGACGGGGACATAATAACCGACGTTGTCCGTGACCGAAAACGAGATGCCGACCAGCCGCGCCGTCATGGCGTCGGTTCCGGTCGTCTCGGTATCAAGACCGATTTTGAGCGCTGCGTTGAGCGCTGATGCCATTTTGGCGAGCGATTCCTCGGAATCGACGAGAATCGTTTCGGTTGAGCTTTGAACGAGCTTTTCGACTTTTGTCTCTGCCGGCGGCTCCAATCCGAAAAGCGATGGCTGGGATTCGTCAGCGGCGGGTTGGAATTCTTTCGCGACGGCTTTCAGCCGTGGGATCAGCGTCCGAAATTCCAGGAGACGGAAGAACTGATCCGCCGCAGGGTAGGAAGCGCGGGCAGTGTCCGCCGCGTTGTAGTCAATTTGGATGTTTAAGTCAGTTCGGATTTGCGCCAGTTCGCGGCTCATCTTCGCGCTGTCAACGTTTTCTTCTAACTTGCGCTTGACGGAACCTTTGATTTCGTCGAGATGGGCGTAAATGCCGTCCAACGAGTCATACTGCTCTAAAAGTGCGGTCGCGGTTTTAGGTCCGACGCCGGGAACGCCCGAATAATTGTCGGACGGATCGCCGACGAGCGCTTTGTAATCGACGACCTGATCCGGGCGGACGCCTAAAAACGACTTGACGGTATCCGGATGATATTCTTTCAGATCCGTCAGTTTCCCGCCGGATAAATCCACGGTGATCCGATCGGTCACGAGTTGGAGAAGATCGCGGTCTCCGGTAATGATTTTGACATCGAAGCCATTTTCAGCCGCCTCAAAGGCAGCCGAGCCTAAAACATCGTCGGCTTCGAATCCTTCCATTTCGAGACGCGGGAAGCCGAAAACGTCGACGAGTTCCCGCATCCGTTCGATTTGCGGGCGCATATCATCCGGCATTTTGGCGCGTGTTCCCTTGTATTCGGGGTGAAGCTCGTTCCGGAACGTTTTCCCGACGTCAAAAGCAACCGCCAAATAGTCGGGGTGCTCTTGTTCCAATACGCGAAGCAAAATTGACGCGAAACCGTAAGTCCCCGCCGTTGGTTCACCGAATGACGTTTGCCAGCCAGCCGTACCGCCCGCCGTCATCGCGAAATAGGCGCGGTAGGCGACGGCGTGACCGTCGATTAAAACGAGCCGCTTCCCCATTCTTTAGCGTTCCATGCTAATGGTCTGGTCTTCCCAGCGGTGCCAAGTTGAAAATTTTTCGGTAATGACCCTTCGCCCTTCGCCGGGATATTCGAGTCCCATGGCGGCTAAGTCTGCATCGACCATGATACGGACCAGATCGTGGAACTTGACCTTTGGCTCCCATTTTAGAACGTTCTTCGCCTTGGTCGGATCGGCTAAAAGATAATCGACCTCGGTTGGACGGAAGTAGCGGCTGTCAATCCTGACATAATCATGCCAGTTCAAGCCGACGTAACCGAACGCTTCATCGAGAAACTCACGAATTGTATGCGACTCGCCCGTGCCCAAGACGAAATCGTCCGGCTTGTCCTGCTGGAGGATCATGTGCATCGCCTCGACGTATTCGGGCGCATAGCCCCAATCGCGCTTGGAATCGAGGTTGCCGAGGTAGAGCGTCCGCTGGAGTCCGGCGACGATCATCGCCAGCGCGCGGGTAATTTTCCTCGTCACGAATGTTTCGCCGCGGCGCGGGCTTTCATGATTGAAAAGAATTCCGTTCGTCGCGAACATATTGTACCCATCGCGGTAGTTCCGCGTGATCCAATAGGCGTAAAGCTTTGCGGCGGCGTAGGGACTTTGGGGTTCAAACGGCGTCGATTCACTCTGGGGCGGTTTCGCCGATCCGAAAAGTTCGCTGGTGGATGCCTGGTAAAAGCGTGCGTGAGAATTTGTCTTGCGCATTGCCTCTAAAATGCGAATCGTGCCGAGTCCCGTCGTGTCGCCGGTGTATTCGGGAATATCGAAACTGACGCGAACCTGAGA
>DAOUFB010000187.1:0-1767 GCA_034430135.1 Flexilinea sp.
ATCGCCTATCAGATATGAATAGAGAACGGATAACGAGGAAACCGGAATAACGGTAATTCCGGGAACGAGCGCCGCTTCCCGCGCGTCGGCGGCAGGGACGAAAATCCGCGTAAAGCCTTCGCGCCGTGCGCGCGCCGTAATCGGAAGAATCCCGCGGACATGACGCACAGAACCGTCCAGCGACAGCTCGCCAATGATCAGGCTGTTCGCGACCAGCTCCGGGTCAACCACGCCGGAAGCGACAAGGCAGCCAACCGCAATCGGCAGGTCAAACGATGGACCTTCCTTCCGAATATCCGCCGGCGCCAGGTTGATCGTTACCTTCTGCTTTGAAAAGGGAATCCCGGAATTCCGGTACGCCGCACGGACGCGCTCCTTACTCTCCTGAACGGCTAAATCCGGGAGACCGACGATGATCATCGTGGGCAAATTTGAAACGGAAATATCGACTTCAACTTCGATTAACGTCCCATCCATATCGGTTAAAGCGCAGGAAATAATTTTCGCAAGCATCCGCCACACCTCCGTCCAATGCGTCCGACGGCGGTTTCGATCGGCGAAAACAGATCGGGAAGCTCCGTCGATTAAAACAAGTATAATCAAAACGACCGCGGATTCTTCCGCGACTTACCGTCAAAATTCGAGGAACAGGCAGGTTTGTCTTATGAAAGTCATGGTCGTCGCTGGGACCCGCCCAGAAATCATCAAGTTAATCCCCGTCGTTAAACGCTTACGGGAGGATTCGGCGATCGAGACGGTTTTCTGCATGACGGGACAGCATCGCGAAATGGCGCAGCGCGTCTTAGACGTTTTCGACGTCCGCGCGGACGTTGAGCTGAACCTCATGAGCGAAAACCAGACGCTGACGGGGCTTAGCGCGGCGATCCTGACCGGGATGCAGCCGGTTCTTAGCGACCTCAAGCCGGATTGGCTCCTCGTCCAAGGCGATACGACGACCGTCATGGCGGCAGCGCTGGCAGCATTTTATAACCGTGTCCGCGTCGGGCATGTTGAAGCCGGACTGCGATCATACCAGAAATGGGCGCCTTATCCCGAAGAAATAAACCGCCGAATCGCCGGCGTCGTCGCCGATTTGCATTTCGCGCCAACCAGCGGAGCCAGAGACAACCTTCTTGCCGAGGGGGTCGCGCCCGATCAGGTTCACGTTACCGGAAATACCGTCATCGACGCGCTTCATCTCGCGGCGGAACTTCCGTTTGAACTGGCGCATTCGCCTTTATCCGAAATTCCGTTCGATGATCAAGAAATTATTACGGTCACGGCGCACCGCCGCGAAAACTTTGGGAAACCTTTGGAGAATATCTGCGCTGCGCTGCGCCGACTCGCCGAAAAATACGATTCGCGCGTTCATCTCGTCTACCCGGTCCATCTCAATCCGCAAGTTCGGAACGTCGTCAGCGCAGAACTCAGCGGAATCCGGAACGTAACGCTCCTCGAACCGCTTGACTACCTGAGCATGGTCCAGCTAATGAAGCGGTCGAAACTGATCCTGACCGATTCCGGCGGACTTCAGGAGGAAGCGCCGGGGCTGGGCGTCCCCGTCTTCGTGCTCCGAGACGTGACGGAGCGTCCGGAAGGCGTCGCATCCGGCAACGTCCGCATGGTTGGAACCGAGATCGAAACGATCGTCCGTGAGACGAGCCGCGTTTTAGACGACGAGCGCGAACGCCTGAAAATGGCTTCCGCAGTGAACCCCTACGGCGATGGGCATGCGGCGGAACGCATCGCGGCGCTTCTAAAACGCTA
>DAOUFB010000188.1:0-12546 GCA_034430135.1 Flexilinea sp.
GGGCTGGGAGACGCGGGGGATCGGCAATTCGGCACTGATTTTTAAACGAAGCGAGGGGAATCTCAATCATGGGACTCCCCTCATATTTATTTTCTCCTCTATGACGGGCGCAAACATGGGGAACCGGTTCACAATCGGTGGGCGCCTCTTTCATTCTTGCGAAAACTAACCTACGCGAATTCTGCTTCCGTGTCAGTGATCCCATAAAGCCCGCCCTTCAGCACTTTCAGCGAAAGCAACGCGCATTTCAACCGCACCGGTCCGAGATCGTCCAGTCCAAGCAAATCGAGAACGTCTTCTTTCGACAGGCTTTTTAGCTCCTCCACGTTCTTCCCGATAATCGACTCCACCAGCAAATCAGCGGACGCCTGAGATATGGCGCAGCCATGACCCGAGAAACGCGCGTCCGTTACGACGCCCGCGTCGTCAACCGCCAAGTCAATGCGCAAGTGGTCGCCGCAGAGCGGATTTTCATCTTCAAAACTCATGTCATGCGGATCGAGCTCACCGCGGTAAAGCGGATTTTTATAATGCTCAATAATAACTTCACGATATAAATCGTCCATGCTGCTCCTTAAGAAAAAATTCTGGCGACGTTCCGAACGCCCTCGGCAAGCCGATCGACATCCTCGAGCGTATTATAGATGTAGAACGACGCACGCGTCGTCGCCGGAATCTTGAACCGGTCATGGATCGGCATCGCACAGTGATGACCCGCACGAACACAAATCCCCTCCCGATCCAATAAGGACGCGACATCATGCGGATGAGCGCAGTCCATCGTAAAACTGATCGCTCCGCCGCGATCGCCGCTCATAGGGCCGATAATGTTAACGTCCGGAACCGCGCTTAATTCGCGTATCGCCGCCATCGCCAACTCATGCTCGTGCGCCGCAATCGCCTCCATTCCCAACGCGGTCAGATAATCAACCGCCGCGCCAAGCCCGATAACTTCCGTGATGGGTTTCGTTCCCGCCTCAAACTTATACGGCAAGTCAGCAGCCACGAACGACCGCAGGTAAACTTTACGGATCATGTCGCCGCCGCCAAAGAACGGGGGCATCTTTTTCAACAGCGTTTCTTTCCCATACAGAACGCCAATCCCCGTCGGCGCCAGCATTTTATGACCCGAGAAAGCGACAAAATCGGCATCGAGATCCCGAACGTCAACCGCACGGTGAGGGACAAGCTGCGCACCGTCGACGAGAACGACCGCACCGGATTCATGCGCCGCGCGGATCATCGCCTTCAACGGCGGAACCGTTCCAAGAACGTTCGACATTCCGCCAATCGCAACCAGTTTCGGCTCACGTCTTAATATGTCCGCATAAACGTCTTGATCAAGCGTACCATCGTCCAATACCGGAACAACCTCAATCTCCAAACCTTTCGCATCTGCGAGCATCTGCCACGGAACCAGGTTCGAATGATGTTCATATTCGGTGACGACAATCCGGTCGCCTTCATTCAGGAACGTTCCGCCGTAGGTCCGTGCAACGAGGTTGATCGCCTCGGTCGTTCCGCTCGTGAAAATAATTTCGCGCTCGCTCTTCGCGTTCAGAAAAGCGCGAACCTTTTCCCTCACGCTCTCATACGCTTCCGTCGCTCGTTCTGAAATTTTATAGACACCGCGGTGAACGTTCGCGTTCGTCGTCGTCATGAAATGATCCATGGCTTCGAGGACCTGATTCGGGCGTTGAGATGTCGCGCCGCTGTCCAGGTAGCAAAGCGTTCGCCCTTTTGCGTCGGGCACCGTCAGAATCGGGAAATCTTGTAAAACTTTTTCCGTATTAATCAAAGTATCCCATCCGTTCTACGATGTCCGTTTACAAGGACGGACATCCGGCGAAGAAATCGGGAAGTTCAAGAGCCGATCAGGAACCATCCAACCTTCCGTCAAGTAGACATTCGTCCGAAATTGAACCGCGAGCATTTTCGAATCCTGGTTCAGATAGACGATAATTCCACGCAGCCAGCCGCTGACCCGTTCGCCGCGCCGTTCGTGGTCACAATGAACTTCAACAATATCTCCAACCTGATAACCTTTATCAGGATCGGGTTTCCGCATTGCTGGGGGATTGCCCATCATTCACCTCCGAAATTTTCATCAAACCTGTTCAAACTTCGATCGAATTTCGGCGCGAACTTTTTCGCGAATTGTTTCGACCGATAAATCATTCAAAATTTCATCAAAGAATCCCTCGACAACGAGCGAACGAGCATCCTTTTCCGAAATTCCCCGACTCATCAGGTAAAAAATCTGATCCTTATTAATCTCCGTCACGGTCGTACCATGGGAACATTTTACGTCGTCCGTAACGATTTCCAGCCCCGGGCGTGCAAAAACGCGCGCATCCGGCGAAAGCATCAGGTTATCATTCTTCTGGTACCCATCCGCTCCCAATGCCATCGGATCAACATAAATCATCCCCGTCCAAACGCCGCGTGCACGATCGGTCACTGCGCCTTTATACAACAGAGAACTAAACGTATTCTTTCCGTGATGTTCCTGCCGCGTATGCATCGTCAAACGCTGTTCGTCCGAACCAAAGAAGACGCCGTTGACTTTCGCCGATGCGCTATCGCCAGCTAAATCCAGGATCAAGTCAGACAAGGAACGGTTAGACCCCGCTTCGACCGTGACCCAGTCCGCCGAGCCGTCCGATTCCACGATCATCGTTTTCTCACAAACTGAATACGCTCTCGCGTTTAATCCCTGAATTTCATGCAGACGCAAAGTCGAATTTCTCCCGACGATCGCCGTCAACGAGACGAGGGTCAGCGTTTCATCAGCGTCATTCCGTGAAGACAGGTTCAGATTGATCGTCGCCTCTGCCCCATCTTCGAGCCAGAGCCAAACGTGAGCTGCGTCGGTGAATTTTTCACCGGAGGCGATCACGTCCATCAGCGCTTCGCCGTCCAATCGGACGTTTTTCGGAATATATACGACGGTCGGCGAAATTCCGGTCAGTATTTGACCAAGCAGACCGCGTTTAACACTGGCGAAGCGCGCTTCAATTTTTTCCTTCAACGCCGGAACCTGTTCCGCGAGACGGCTCAGCGTCGAAACGACGACGCCCGACCTTTCCACCGCTTCGTCCATCACGCGAAAGACGCAGCCGCGCTCCTGAACCACTCGGGCGGTGACCCCGCCGTCTTTAGCGCCCGACCATTCAGGGAGAGAATTCCCCTTTGCGGGATCGCAATGTTCAAGAATATGCGCCGTGAACTCCGACTGGAACGCCGGGTCTCTCTCCAACGCTGCCGCTGTCATGTCGTCCGACAACGTTTTGAACAGTTCAGAAGGCTCTGCGAAAGTCATTGTCATGTCCATGTTTTCCATCACGCACCTCCCGTTAGCCCACCGACCCGGACATTTGCAGCTGGATCAGGCGGTTCATCTCAACCGCATACTCCATCGGCAATTCCTTTACCAACGGCTCGATAAAGCCGGATACAACCATCATCGTCGCGTCCTCTTCGGAAATTCCGCGGCTCATCAGGTAGAAAAGCTGCGTCTCACCGATCTTTGAGACCGAGGCTTCATGACCGACGGAGACCTTCTGCGGCTCGATATCCATGGTCGGATACGTATCCGATTCGGAACGTCCGTCTAAAATGAGCGCGTCGCAAACGACATTTGCTTTTGCATTCTCCGCCTTGCGCGACATTTTCAAAAGCCCGCGATACGAGGAACGTCCGCCGTCCTTGCTAATCGACTTGGAAATAACGTTGCTCGTCGTATTCGGCGCAAAGTGCATCATCTTCGTGCCGGCGTCCTGAATCTGACCTTTTCCGGCGAACGCCATGGACAACATCTCGCCATGCGCTCCCTCCTCCATCAGGTAACAGGACGGATATTTCATCGTCAGTTTAGAACCCATATTCGCGTCGACCCACTCCATCGTCCCGTTCGCGAGGACTTTTGCCCGCTGCGTAACGAGGTTATAGACATTCGTCGACCAGTTCTGAATCGTCGAGTAACGGACACGTGCGCCGCGTCCGACGATGATTTCGATGACGCCGCTATGGAACGAAGATTCCGAATACTGCGGCGCAGTGCAGCCTTCCACGTAATGCACCTGTGCCCCTTCGTCAGCAATAATCAGCGTCCGTTCAAACTGACCGATATTCGGCGAATTCAGCCGGAAATACGCCTGGAGCGGGAGATCAACCTTAACGCCCTTGGGAACGTAGACGAATGAGCCGCCGGACCAGACCGCGCTGTTCAACGCCGCGAATTTATTATCCTTGTAAGGAACGACCGTACCGAAATACTGCTTGAATAAATCCGGATACAGCCGCAGCCCGTCCTCAATACTAACGAAAAGAACCCCCTGCTTTTCGAGGTGTTCCTGAATCGAATGATAAACCATTTCGGATTCATACTGCGCGCCGACGCCGGCTAAAAACTTCTGTTCCGCTTCAGGAATTCCTAATTTATCGAATGTGTTTTTAATCGTCTCCGGAACGTCATCCCATGACTTTTCGGACTTTTCCGACGGCCGAACGTAATAAACCAGATTCGACAAATCAAGCCCCGTCAAATCCGGACCCCAGCTCGGGAGCGGACGTTCAAAGAAATGATGCAGCGCTTTCAGACGGTACTCAAGCATCCATTCCGGCTCTCCCTTCATCGCCGAAATCTGACGCACAACGTCTTCCGTCAACCCCGCTGCTGTCTTAAAAACCGAGACATCCGGATCGCGAAAGTTATATGATTCAGCAAATTCGCTGAGTTCCTGATCCAGGGAAAGATTCTGCTCCATGCTTATCCTTCCGTGGTTTCTTCGCGGATCCAATCGTACCCGCGTTCCTCAAGCTTTAACGCTAATTCCGGTCCGCCGCTCCGGACAATTCGTCCGTCGACCATGATATGGACCCTATCCGGAACAATTTCATTGAGGAGACGCTGATAGTGGGTAATAATCAGCGTGCCCATTCCCGATTCTTTCACGAGACGATTTACACCGCCAGCGACAATCCGCAGCGCGTCAATATCAAGCCCGGAGTCTATCTCGTCCAGAATCGCAATTTCCGGCTGAAGCATCGCCATTTGGAGAATTTCGAGACGCTTCTTTTCTCCGCCGGAAAAGCCGTCGTTCAGGTAACGTCCGCCAAAAACCGGATCAATCATCAGTGCGTTCATCGTTTCTTTCAGCCGTTTCCGGAACGCCGGAATCGAGACCGGTTTCGCGTTCGGATCTTTCGCCTTATTCCTGGCGTTAACCGCCGTGCGGAGAAAGTTCGCAACCGTAACGCCCGGAACCGCGATCGGATTCTGAAACGCGAGGAATAAACCGGCGTTCGCCCGCTCACTGACCGAACGTCCGGCGAGCGACTCCCCATTTAATAAGATATCGCCTTCAACGAGCTCATACCCGGGACGTCCCATAATCGTGTAAGAAAGCGTCGATTTTCCCGTCCCATTGGGACCCATGATCGCATGAATCTCACCTCGCGGAACGGCGAGCGAAAAATCTTTAAGAATTCTTTTTCCGTCGATTTCGACAGATAGGTGGTCAATATGTAACCCTTGCATTGTTTTATCTCCCGGAAAACGTTCCGATTCGGATCCCGAATCAGAACGATTCAAGTTAGTTTTGAATGATTCTTGCGGCTGAACCGCGCTGTTGATACAGCCTGCGGCGCCCATTTTAAAGCGCGATCATTATACCAGACGAGCGGATTACCAGTTACGCGCACCGATTAAATTGTGAACAATTTATATAAATTCAGATCTGCGAAAACCCGTTTCATCACGGAACGCCGCGCAGTTCCTCCGCCCGACATTAAAAGGAGCAATGTGTGGGTGATGCTGCCTGTCCAGGATCATAAAAATCGAGATGCCGGACTCCCATTTCCGAACTGTCTCAGCGGCGCGGCGTTCGGAGAGTCATCAACATCTCGATTGCGATAAACAGGGCGGGATGCCCGCTTTCCTGACTTAAAAACTACCTGTATTAATCCGTTTCACGGGAGAACCCGTTACTTCAAAACCGAAGCGTTATCCTCCCGGTTAGCTGATTTTTGGGACCGGTCAGCTTCATCCGGTGCTGCCGCCTCGACCGCGTCAATCGTTCTATCAGGCGCTGCGTTGTCCTTCGGTTCATCGGAAGATTGGCGAATTTTAACCTCGAACGGTGTCTGCCCGTTGTAACGTACCTTCGCTGTAAAGCCGAGTCTTTTATGCTCACCCAACGTTTTTTCGTAGATATACTGGGCTGCCGCGCCGAACCCAATCGACAACATTGCCACCTGCGGAATCCATTCGATATAACTGGGCAGCATTTCAAAAACCCACCACGCCAGAGCAAGAACCGCTGTACCAAGAACCGTCAGCCAAATCGGCTTCCATCTCAACCGCATCCGACGTCCAAGATCGCGTCCTAAAATAGAGCCGAGAATCACGAATCCCATCAAATTCACCACGATGTAAGCCAAAACCAACAGAATCGTCACCGGAATCAAGATCAGCGTAACCGCCGTTCCCACCATTCCCAGCGGAAAAACGACCAAGCCTGCAAACCCGATAACCCCCGTCAGGATTAATTTATCTTTCGCGAGATAAGATTCCGCTTCCACGACGCGGTTTGGAATGAAGGTCATCAGCAGGAACGCGACAAAACCCAACAGGACGACCCGCCAAAAGAAGGAGAACATCTCGCCAAACCGGAACATTCCGCCAATGAAAGGAAGTCCGCGAAGCGCATGCCATCCGAAAAAACCGGAATGTTCGTGTCCATCATCCAGATAATCATGATGAACGCTTCCGTAGACGCGCGAGCCATTCGCCCGATCAACGTCCCCGCCGACTGACTTAATTTCCCCGTTGATGACGGCGTTATCCATGAGTTCCGCCTCACCCCCAATGACATACAAGTCACCCATCACAGTCCCGTCAATCAAAATCGTTCCGCCGTATACGCGGACCGTACCTTTAACTGTTGCGCCGTGCTGAACTTCGATATCACCGCCGTAGAGCGTTAGGTCGCCGCGAATTACCGCGTCTTCTTCGAGCTCAAGGTCGCCGCCCATAACAACCACGTTCCGCTCCACGACTTCTCCGCTTCGGATCGTTCGACTCCCGCCGAAGATCCGCATGTCAGATTTCTGCACCATAACTGCGTCGGAAGGACGTTCGTGCTTCGACTCACCGCTGGACACAGCGACGGCACTAATCAGGAGACAAACAACCACCGCAATCCGTAAAATCAAACGAATATTTTTTTTCATAGTCAGTTAAATTCCTCTCTCTTCCTTCCGCCGAATGAGGCGGTAACCGGACAAAATAATCAGTCCCAGCACAATTGACGAGGACAGTGCTCCCAACCCAAGGATGAGCAGCGGAACACGGAGCTGGTTCAGCGCGTACTCAATACATTCGATCAGAATTGCCGCTTTGCTGTAGAGTTCCGCCGTCCGAATAAAGAGCGAAAGATAGACATGATTCGAAATCAGCGCAATATTCGCCGCAGTAAAAGTCAAGAGCAGAACGGCAGTCAGAACGAACGATGTTGGTTCAAGATTCCAGCGATTCCTTAGCCCCGCGCCAGAGTGAGCGCGAACGTTTTCAAAGCGAACCGCAAAACCGGGCACGGGAACGGCAAAAGGCTCACTTTCGATCAGCCCGCTCAGCGCGATCCAGTCCTTCCGAAAAGCGGCACAGTCACCGCATTCCGATAGGTGCGCCGCGAGTTCGGCTCGCTCTTCTTCGGATAACTCCGCTTCCCGAAAAATCAGTTCTTCAAAGTACTCATGATTCATACAACAGCCTCCATCCAGGCATGTTCTTGCGTTTGTTGATAAATTTGGACAAGCTGTTTCCGCGCGCGGAAAAGCCGGCTTTTAACCGCTGATTCGGATAACCCAAGAGCCGCAGCAATTTCCCGATCCGGTAATTCATCCCAATAACGCAGCACGACAATCGCACGATCCGTCTCCGATAATCCATCTAATATCCTTCGAATCAGCCCGCTGCGCTCTTTCTGCGCAAGCTCCTGCTTCGGAGTCGCGATCGAGTCTGGGAGAATTTCCTGGAGCGTTTCGTCGATTTCAACCGTTGGGACACGTTTCTTGCGGATCAGGTCGATGCAGTGATTCGTCGCAATCGACAAAACCCAAGTTGAAAAGGTTCGGTTTGCGTCAAACCTTCCGATATTCTTCCAGACTTTCAGGAAAACTTCCTGCGCCGCGTCTTCCGCATCGCCGGCGTTATGACTGAGCATTCGATAACAAAGATTATAAACGCTGATCTGAAAGCGTTCGATAATCTCCGAAAACGCCGCCGCGTCGCCCCGTTGGGCGCGTTCGATTATTTCCGCTGGAAATGATTGACGCATCGTTCCTTCTCTCATACCCTTATATACGGAGCTGTTTAAAAACCGTTGCAAATAAAAAAAGAGAAGCACATAAGCGCCTCTCTTCTCGCTGACTTTTAGAAAACGTTATTTCGAAATTTTCGACATGTTGCGAATGCACTTGGTGCAGACCGTTTTTTGAACCTTCGCGCCGTCAACGAATAAGGTGATCCGCTGCAGATTCGGATAAAACGGACGGTTCGTCGCTCGGAAAGAGAAGCTTCGGTTGTGACCAAAAGTCGTCGATTTTCCGCAAATTTCACACTTTGCCATTTCAAATATTCCTTTCGTTCCTGATTTTCCACGGTACCTCGCGGCGCGTTTCACAACGCGGCATGCCACGACGACCCAATGCTTTCACAGCTTCACCGCCCGATTCGAAGCGGCAACGCCTTATTCTACCACACCTTTCCAAAACTTCATCAACAGGCGTGATTCAGATCCGAAAAAAGCTTGCAGGGTTGCCATGGATGCGTTACAGATCACAGGAAAAAACAGCGACAGGGGAATTCCGTTTACAGTTAAGTCTGCGAAAACAAAGAAAGAGACGGATTTTCGCTGACTTTTATGGATTGTTCACATTCCATTTGATTTCCTGTGGATTCCAGGAAAAACCGAATACTTTATCTTCATAGATAGAGTCCCATACCGGTTTAAGGAATCCAGCTATGCCGGCAATTACAACATCAAATTGGATCGGGGAAAGTTTATTCCTCATCAAAAAAGCATTCCATTTTTTTACCATATCTTTATTTTGGTCAAACGCAAGGATCCTCTCCAAGTCATCTTTCATGTACGTCCGTTCCCGGTTCCTGAAGGTTTTTATTAAGGCAGTCTGCAGCTGAATTCCATCAAAGCTAAACCTGACAGGAAGAAAATAAAGATCATAGTAATCTTTCATCCGGCTGGATAATTCCATTAAGTCGAGAATCGCGTCAAGTTTCTCAGCTATTACGGTCTCAAGAGAATATGCCATGACTTTAGGAACGGTAAAATCGGGCAGTTGCGTAGGCACACCTCTCAATTGCTCCTCAGGGAAAATAATATCCCCAAAACCGAAATCAATTTTCATTGGTGTTTTTGTGTTCTTTATTCGTGCTTGGAGAACCGCGGATAGTCCGGGATATTTCTTATCAATCGAAATGGTTTCGATACTCTTAATCTCAAAAGAAATAAAATCATTACCGGTAGATGTACTGATGATATTTGCAAGGACTTCTTTCAACGAACCGACATTATTCGTTACGTCCCGAACCAGAAAATCAATATCCACAGTCGGACGGCTGCTGAATTCGGTTAGGCAGTAAATCAGATGTCCGCCTTTCAATACCAGTTTGCCTTTGCAGTCTGAAGCTGCCAATCGACGTAAAAACTCTTCCTGACAGAATAATTGCAAGCATAATTGGAACGTTCTGCCTGAAGCGTCAGACTGATTGTGCAATCGGGACAAAACGGAAGCAGCTCTGTCAGCCATTGATCAGGACTCCCATAATTTCGGACATCTTTTTGTAAACCCGCATCTTTTCAGCATAAGCGATGAGATTTCCAATGTTTTTCTTCACATCTTTGCTGTAAGCGAGGATGGCTTTATTAAACATTTCACTGTCTATTTTGCCCTGATACTTAAAACAATCACAGATTGTGCGCTCCCTGTCGTACATGCCCAATTTAACACCATTGATAATTTGTTCAGTCCTGCCAAGCAGAAATAACTCTTTAGAAATAAAATATGGTTTTATTCTCGGAGAGTCAACTCTAAGGCGGGTTCTTGTAATTGTCCGTGGAAGTGCAATTGTCCATTCGAGCGGAGTACGATCGCTATAGCCATAATGGAATAGTGCAATATCCATGCAAAGAATCCCATCAGGAAAAAGCATAGCGATAATCTTTTCATCCGATGAATCTTGATATGAACTAAGCTGGTAGTAGCCCCTCCTAACTCGATCAAGGTAACTTCTGTTGCAAAGATATGTGATCTGGGAGTTGCTTAGCCCATTTTTTCGAAAATCGACATTTCTTGCGATACCGCCATTTTCTGTAATCGTTTTCTTAGCGAGTGAATATATGTTCAACAGAGTCTCCTAACCATACACAATTATATGTATATGTGTATGATTAGAGTATATCTCTCTTTACACAGATTTTAAATTATCCGGCAGTGTAAAGTTGTTTCTGTAAAATTGAAGACCAAAGAAAAGGAGATATTCCCTCGCGATGAATTCAATAGCATAGAAAATCAGATTTCGGAAAGCAATGGTGAAGTACTGTGGAACACATGGGTTCACGCAGCAGGAAAGCCGACCAAATCCGCGCCCGCCGGAAGAGATCGGATTGATTCAGCTCAGGCTGCCTCGTCGTTCGAATACCCATAAAAAAGGTATAATAATCCGAGGTCACCGTTTATTTATTAAGGTTGGGAGGCATTCATGTCACGAACAGCTGAACCCTATTCCGGAGAATACCTGCTTCTGGGTCTAATTCGCAGCAAACCGATCCACGCCTACGATCTTCATAAGCATCTCATTGAAGACGAGGACTTGCATCTGATTTGGCGTTTTAATCAAAGTCAGCTCTACGCGCTTTTAGAAAAACTCGATCGGGCTGGTTATATTTCCGCGACGATCGCCGAGGGTACGACTTTTCCATTCCGAAAGGTCTATACGATTACGGACGAAGGAGCGGATCTTTTCGAGAATTGGCTCGAGGAACCGGTTTTGAATCAGCACAACCTGCGCCGAGATTTCATCATGAAGCTCTATTTCCTTCTTCAGGGTTCTGTCGACGAATATCGGCGGATCATCCAACTCCAGCTGAACTACTGCGCCAGCCGTCTCGAAAAACAACAAGCCAACCTCGCCGAACTTTCGTCGGACGAAGTTTTCCAGCGGGCTGTTTATGAGTTCCGCGCACAAACAACACTGGCGAATATCAACTGGCTGAACGGGCTGCTAAAGCTGAAAGAAAGCTGAGAGGCATAACGCATATCTTTAAATAAAAGGAACTCGAACATGAATTCTTATTTTTTTCCTCTGATCCATGAACATTTAGCGCACGGAGAGGACGTCGCCGTCGCAACAATCTTCAAGAACGTCGGCTCAAGTCCGCGCCACGCCGGCGCAAAAATGGCGATTTTCTCGGACGGATCCATTCACGGGACAATTGGCGGAGGCTGGCTTGAAGCCGCCGCGATCGAGACAGCCAAAAAATCGCTTCAGTCTGGGAATGGCTCTTTTTTTCATTTTGACTTGACGAACAAAGACGCAGCACTTAGCGACATGATCTGCGGCGGGTTCGGCGACGTTCTGATCAGCGTCTATCCGGCTGGAGACGCGTCCGTGCGTGAAGTCGTCGCAGCCGCGGCTCACGCTGAGATTGAAAACGAACCGGGGTGGCTCCTAACCCGTGTCAACAAGGAGAGCGGTCCGAATCAGTTCTGTTTTATCGCTGCGGACGGGACGAAAGTAAACCCGTTCAAAGGAGACGGCTTTGATTTGGCTGAACTGCGCGGAACGCCTGGGCGGATCAGCGTCCATTCCGGCGTCCTTGAGCGCGATGATATTTATCTGGAAACGATCCTGCCTGCGATGCGCGTTTATATCTTTGGCGGCGGACATGTCGCGAAAGAAACCGCGTTCCTCCTGAACTTAGCCGCTTTCCGAACCATCGTCATCGACGACCGGATTGAATTTGTCAGCGCGGATCGCTTTCCCAACTCCGAACGAGTTCACGTCGACAGCTACCATGATCTCTCGCGATTTAAACTGACGAACCATGATTTGGTCGTCATTCTGACGCGCGGGCATCTCGGCGACTATGACGTCCTGAAATGGGCGCTGACGACCGACGCGCCGTATATCGGTATGATCGGAAGCACCAACAAGCGTGAAAAAATCTACGAACGTCTCCGATCCGAAGGCACGCCGGATAAAGCGATTCAGCGGGTAACATCGCCGATCGGAATCCCGATCGCGGGCGAAACGCCCTTTGAAATCGCCGTTTCCATCACGGCGCAGCTCATCGACTTCCGAGGAACGCATGGGTAACGGTTAATCGAACCTATACCGAACTTATACCAAACCAGTTCCCGCCTCCGATAAGATTCAATTATCCAGTCAGAGCCAAGAAAAAATCATCGCTCTAACCGGAAAATCTAAGAAAATCGGAGGCGGGTTATGCAACCACACGC
>DAOUFB010000189.1:0-6276 GCA_034430135.1 Flexilinea sp.
CTCGCCGCAGCGGTGACCGCCGCCATCCCGGTCAGCAGGTTCGGGTCGATCGGAAGCGGCGTTGAGGTGGTCGGCGGATTGGGATCCCTCGGAATATTTCCCAAGAAAGTATAGTTTCCCGGCGTCGCGGTACGGCGGGGAGTGCGCGTTGGAACGGGCGTTTTCGCAGCATTCGGTGTCGTTTTCGGGAGGTTCCGGAGGAATCCGAACGATGCTTCATCTGTCAGAGCGGGCGTTGGGGTCATGGACGGCTGCGGTGTGCTCTGTATCACTGCCAATGATGTCGCCGTCCGAAGTGTGATGGTCTTTGTCTGTGCCGGTGCGGTCTGGCTGGCGAGTAAGGCAGGCGTGGATGTTTTCTGCGCAGTTGACAGGAATCCGCTGCCGTATCGAACTCCAGCCGTCCCGATTGGCGTCGATTTTTTATCGGGAACATGGACCCGTCCGGTTACATCGGAACAGTTCCCGAGATGATCGCAGGCTTCCAAAAGGACTTCATATGAACCGACGGGCGCGATCGTCCCGTCGCCGAACCGCCGGTTCCACTGGATATCGATATCTAAGGGATTTTGATCAAAGCCATATTCCTTCGCGGGGAATCGTCCCTGATCATCACGGACGGAAACCCCGATCGCGGAAATTCCGGAACGGTCATCCTTGGCGTAGACATGCCCGCTGTCCCAGACGTTCCAGCGTTCGGTAATCCAGAGCTTCGGCGGGGTATTATCCAGTTGATATTCACGGAGGAAAATCGAAGAAGCGTTTCCAAGAAAATCAACCGCTCTCAAGACAGGAGTTACGCCTCCGTCCTGGTGTTCTGAGCTGTTCCAGCGGAAGCTCCAGCGATGGTTTTCATCCGGCTGAGTTGCTTTGAAATGGATCCCATCCGCCGCAAATTCCAGCCGCTCAATCCCCGAATGCGAATCGTACGCCGTGCCGGAGAAGGTGAGCGTTCCGTGATTAAAACCTGCGTGTTCTTTTGGAACATCGGCCGCGGTCAAGTCGGGCGGGGTATTATCAATCATAATTGGCGGAAGCATCAGGGCAGTCTCATTTCCGGCGTTATCGACCGCGATGACCTGCGGGATGACCGTTCCATCCTCGTGTTCGCGGCTGTTCCAATCGAACTGCCAATGCCCGTCAGACGATAACGGGACTGCAGTCCAGCCCGCGCCGTCCGGCGCAATTTCAATCTGAAAAACTCCGGAAGTCTGATCGGACGCCGAACCTGTGAACGTAATCGTATTTTTATGATATCCGTTCCGAATCGGAGGTGAAAAATTTCCGTTCAGGATCGGCGGCGCGGTATCTACGAAAACCGTCTGTCCTGTCGTTGTCGATAATCCCGCCTGATCTCTGACAGACAGCGCAATTTCGTGAACGCCGTCCTGAATCGAGTAGGGGGAATCGATAGGGAAAGGTGCGAGATTGTCGCTTGCCGTTTGAGCGGCGATTCCCGAACCGGGTGCCGGATCGCTGACCGAGGCCGTCAAGATCGGGTTCGACACAAACCAGCCGTTATTCCCCATCGAACCATTCAGGTTGATCTGGACTTCCGGCGGATTTGTGTCCTGCTTAATCGTCGTTTGTCCCATTTGGGTCGAATCGCCATAGCTCGACAGCGCCCAATAAGAGAAATCATTCAGTCCCTCGCCCGCATTCACCGTGCAGGCTGAGGCTGTGCAAGCAAACGGCTCTCCGTTATGCCGTCCTTCAATGAGGAGAATCGACTTTCCCGGGACGGGCTCGTGAGCGAAAAGCGCGAGCCCGGCAGGGACAACACACCAGCCGTTTTCCCCGGGGGAGGCGCACTGCACGGTTCCGGTAATCGTGGCTTCGGGGTCGGTATGTGTCGTGGAATGTTCAACGACAATCGTGCCGAGAGCATAGTAATAAGCGCCATCCTCAGGCGGATCGCCCGGGTCGCATTCCCACTCGCCGATGGTACAGTCGCTCGGTTGCCCCTGCGAGTTTGTACAGTTTCCCGGTTTCGCCCAGATCCCATATTCGCAGGTATCATAGGTTGTCACCGTGTACGTTCGGTTGGGACCGAGATAATCCGCATGCGATGACTGAACGAGGCACCCCAATAAAACCGGAATAGTTCCTACAAACAACCAGTTTAACCTCGATCTCTTCATGTGCCGCCCTTTTTTGAATGCTCATCTCTACAACATATTTAATATTATATCGTTATCTTGTTTAGATGTGAATCCGATTAATTTCTTTTGCCAAAATTTAAGACGATTGTCATGTTTTCAGATCGTTTTTCGACCCTTCCTTAAATAAAAATCGAAATGCCCATGATTCGATATTTCGATTCACCAAGCGAAGGGAAGTTTCCAGTCAAAAAATCATTCAGGCTCCGCTCATGCCTTATCCAAGACGCAAACCAGCAGAAGCATCCTGTTCTGAATCCGCTCCGACAGGAATTAGCTGACCATGCCGCTGACACATCCGGGCATCCATGTTACTGAACTGATGAACCGCACGGCACCGCGATATTCGTTTAAGAAAGCGTCTCGTTTTGGTCCGGTACATTCAGTCTGAAAAAATGGTCATATTGGGGATTCTTTTACCCGATTTACTGGTAGAATTGTCCACTGGCGTTGTACCCTTCGCCAATATTTTTTACCGAAAGGGCTTGAAAAAATGAAAATCTTATTGTTGAAAGACGTCTATAAGCTGGGTCATGCCGGCGACGTCAAAAAAGTTGCCGACGGCTACGCGCGCAACTTCCTGATTCCGCAGGGTTTCGCTACGCTCGCGACCCCCGCCGCCGTCAAGATGGCTGATGATATCCGAACCCACGCCAACGCGCTCCGTGAACAGATGAAGGGCGAGATGATGTCGGTCGCGGAACGGATTCAGGGTCTCCAGCTTGCCTTCCCGATGAAGGCAGGCGAAACCGGGAAACTCTACGGCTCAATCACGCCGCAAATGATCGTTGATGAAATCAACCGCCAGGCGAACGCTTCGATCGATCGCCATATCATCGAAGTCTCCCCGATCCGCACGCTCGGCGAACACCAGGTCACCGTCCGCTTAACCGCCGACATTACCCCGGTCGTCCGCGTCCTCGTTCACCGCGAAGGTGAAAAGGTCGTATTCGCGGCTGACGTCGAAGAAGCCGTTATCGAAACCGCGGAAGTCGCGGAAGCTGAATAATTAAAACCGATACTCACAAGAAGTAAAACTCATTTTCAAGCAAACTTCAGGCGCCATCGCGGGCGCCTGTCGTTTTTAAGGACGATGCGGACAAAACTAAAGCCTTTTTCTTTTATAATTTCCTTATGTATATCGACGCAGGAAAAATCATTCGCGACGCGCGCGAAGCTCAGAATATCTCGCTTGAAAAGCTATCCGAAAATTTGCATATCCGTATCACTTATCTTCAAGCGATCGAAAACGGACGGTCCGAAATTCTCCCTTCGCCGGTTCAGGCGCGCGGCTTCATCCGCATGGTCGCCCGCTACCTCGATCTCGATCCAAACCGGGTCCTGACCATATGGGACGCGCCATCGCCTGACTCGCTTCCAACCGGATTCAGCCCAGAGCCCAATCAGCCTCCGGATGCCCATACCGGCGCGATCCCGGCAAACGAAACGAAGCGTTTCCCGTTCAACCCGTTCCACTCACACAACAACGGTCCAGCATTCTCGCCCGCGTTGGATCATGAAGAAATGCCCGAATCCACCTCGCCCGCGCAGTCTATTTTCAACGCGATTGGCGCTCAGCTCCGCGAACGCCGCGAACTTCTGGGGTTATC
Organism: Flexilinea sp.; assembly: GCA_034430135.1. Classification (GTDB taxonomy): domain Bacteria; phylum Chloroflexota; class Anaerolineae; order Anaerolineales; family Anaerolineaceae; genus Flexilinea. Next base: position 3,770 of record DAOUFB010000189.1, read on the forward strand.
GTTTGAGGACGCAGAAAAATACACGAATGTTCGAGAGGATTATCTCGTAAAAATCGAAGAGGGTCGGATCAACGAACTCGAATCCTCGATTCAGGCTCGCGGCATGCTAAATAACTACGCGATCTTCCTGAACTTAAACGCCGATGAAGTCATGATCAATTTCGCGAATGCGCTCCAACTTCAATCCGCCGCCCGTCATTTTCCCGGGCAGAAAGCGAATGAGAGGGGCGAAAAGAAAGTCCGCAAGGCCTCCGCGATCTCGCGCTTCCTGACGCCGGATTTATTTATCGGCGTCACGGTCATCATCGGTTTTTTTGTCCTCGCGATTTATAGTCTCGTGACGATTCCGGCGTACCGCGCCCGCGTTGCGCAGCGCAACACGGAAGTTCAGGAATTCGTCGACGCGGCGCAAACCGGTACGGCGACCCCATCGCCAACCGCCGTCATTGCTCAAGCCACGCCAACGAGAGAGAATCAGCAATCCGGCGCACTTTTTAACCCCGAATGGCTGAATGCGAACGCAGCCGACGCCGACGGAGCCGCCGCTTCCAGTTCCGAAACCGGGGATGACGATGAACTTTCCTCCTCCGAAGAAGACGGCGATCTCGCCGAACCAACGGAGACCGAAACGCCGGCTCCGCTCTCCGGCGCAATTCAAATTTATATCGAAGCCAATCAGCGTACATTCCTGAAAGTCACGATTGACGGGACGGTTGTCTTTACTGGACGGACGGACGTGGGTCAGATCCTGCCGTTCAGCGGAAATCAAATCATCGAAGTTGAAACGGGGAACGCCTCCGCGCTCCAGATTCAGTATAATAACCGCAACTTAGGGGTCATCGGCGCTTACGGCGAAGTCAAAAAGATCGTTTTTTCCGAATCCATCGTGCAAACGTCGACGCCAGTTTTATCGCCGACGCCTACCGCTACTTTTGAGCCTACCTATACGCAACAAGCCGATGTAGCGACACCAACAATAACGATTACGCCATATATTCCTTAACGCAGGTCTAAATCTGGAATTATAAGAAAAGTTCACTCCATGGAAAAAAAATCGTTTTACCTGTATTCCCTTGGCTGCGCCAAGAACACCGTTGACTCAAACGTCCTCGCGCAAATCCTGACTCATTCGGGGTTTCAGTTTGAAATCAACCCTAAAAAAGCGCGCTTCCTCATTGTCAACACCTGCGGATTTATCAAGCCCGCACGAGATGAGGCGGTTGAATCTTTGAATGAACTTCAAGCCATTCGGAAGCCGAACCAATTCCTCCTCGCGGTCGGCTGCATGGCGGAAAAGTACGCGGACGAAATTCGGGAACGCTGCCCTGGCGTCGACGGCATCCTTGGAACGCGCTCGCTTCAAAAAATCATGAGCCTCGTCCAATCGCTCGATCAAACGCTGAGCGTCAAAACGCAGCCCGATTTCTATCAGAACGTCGTCGCGCCGCAAGGTCCGTCCGCATATTTGAAAATCGCAGACGGCTGCTCGCGCAATTGTGCTTTTTGCGCCATTCCGCTGATCAAAGGGAAATGGGCGAGCCGTCCCGTCGAGGATATTCTGCGGGATACGCGGGATCTCGAACGCTCGGGGGTCCGCGAAATCATCCTGATCGCACAAGACTCAACGGCGTACGGGTTGGACCGGGGCGAAAAAGACGCGCTTCCAGATTTGATCGAGAAAATTCTGGAAGCCGCGCCAAGCGTCCCATGGATTCGAATTCTCTATGCCTTTCCGGGCATCGTTTCGGATCGTCTAATTGACTTGATGGCGACAAACGAGCGGTTTCTTCCCTACCTCGATATTCCGCTCCAGCATGCGGATCCAACCATTCTGAAAGCCATGAACCGTCCAGCCGATATGGGCTGGGTTCGCGATACCGTCAAAAAGATGCGTGAGCGCGTCCCCGGGCTGGCGATTCGTTCAACGTTTATCGCCGGTTTTCCCGGAGAGACAGACGCTCAGTTCCAGGCACTGTACAACTTCATTGAAGAGATGCAATTTGACCGCGTCGGTGTCTTTCCCTACTATCAGGAAGACGGAACGCCGAGCGCAGCTTTGCCCGACGACGTGCCCGACGACGTGAAACAGGCACGTGTCGATAAAATCATGGCAATGCAGCAAAAAATTTCGCGCAAGATTAATCGTTCATACGTAGGAAAGACGATTGATGTTCTGATCGAAGGGCAAGATCGCGGAACTTACTTTGGACGCTCCTACCGCGATGCGCCGGAAATCGATGGCTACGTTTTTGCCGAAGGCATCGCAGAAATCGGGGACATCGTGCCCGTTAAAATCCAGAGCGCACTCGACTACGACTTGACCGGTAAAATCGTCTAACCCGAACGCAGATTCCGCGCCATAAAAAAAAAAGAGGCTGTCCCAAAATGCTTTTTGCGTGGGAAAGAGACGTGAATATTTTTATCGTATCGAGATGTCCATGACTCCCCCATCCGCTTTGCTTCGGGGACAGGCGGGGAGTCCGTCCATCTCGATTTATTAACAGTTT
>DAOUFB010000190.1:0-8235 GCA_034430135.1 Flexilinea sp.
ACGGATTGGAGAAGGTTTATTTTTCCGATGGAAGTGATGAAGTATTATATGTCGTATACGAAATAATAAAAAACCGATTGGAAAAATATGCTTGAATAGCACAACGATTTTCCTGCTTTAAATATCGTTTTAAGGAGCTTAGTGCACATGAACTATATTACATATGGAAATAAGAAAAACAAGTCCCTGTTATTTATTCACGGACTTGCTTCTACAGCGAAGTTATGCTTTGAATCGCTTCTGCCTTACTTACAGGATTATTATATTGTTCTTTGTGAACTGGATGGACATTGCGCCTCCAAACCGGATGATATGGTATCGCTAAAGGATTGTATCGATGATATAGAAAATTACATTCTGAAAGAAATGAATGGGAACGTATATGGTCTTTGCGGTTTTTCCATGGGGGCTACCATAGCGGTTGAGTTGATTGCACGGGAAAACATCTCTGTTGAAAAAGTATTGCTTGATGCGGCGATTATCATTGAAATGGGACTTATGGCGTTGCCGTTTCAATGGGCTTTTATTATCGGAACAAGCAGAATCAAGCACGGGAAACCAATACCTCAGTTTTTGCTGAATAAGATGATGGGAAAAGATAACCATAGCGTGATTGAAATGATGTATCCGCATATTCGTAAAAAAACAATTCAGAATGCTTGTAAATATCTTTATCATTACAAGATACCTGACAATTTAAAAAAGTTTTCGAATCCGGTCTTATTTTGGCGTGGAAGTGAAGAGCCTATTCCGGCTAAGGGTGAAAAGAAATTGAAAGAATATCTTCCGCAAATGGAAAGCGAAGTTTTTGAAAATATGGGACATGGACAATTTTTGCATGAGCATCCGAAAGAATACGCGGAGAAGCTGAAACAATTTTTGCAAGAATAAAATGGATTTAATTTATAGGAGACATGAATTAGATGATTAAGACGCTTATGATGCTGGGACTGGTATGCCTAATCGCTACACTTATGATAATGGACTTTATTCTTGTAATTCCAAAATTCGGTTCTAAACATTTCGGCGCACCTGATGACATAAAGGAGATGATGGAAAAGATACCTGATAGAGCTCCTTGGGTGAATTTGCTTGGTATATGTATTATGATAGCCGGATTTGTTGGAGCAGCGTCGGTACTGATATGGGCAATGGTTGATACGGTAAAAACCGATATGTCTTTTTCGGGCGCGTTCATCAGATTTTTCATGATCACTGAAGGATATAAGCTTTTCGATATTGTATGCTTTGACTATCTTATGCTTACAAAACTGAAATTACCCGAAAGAATTTATCCTGAAACGGCAGGGGCAAAGGGATACGATAATTTTGGATTTAATGCCAAAAGCCAGACCATTAAGATGGTTGTATTTTGTGGGATAAGTCTTATTTTGGCATTCGTTCTGACAGGGATTATCCAGCGATAGTTATAAGTTTGCGCGTAAGCTAAACCCTGATTTTTTTGGGTTATGTTAATGATTTATATAACTCACGCATTTTTATGCTTTAAAAAGGCGCGTTCATCTTTCGCCTTTTCATATTCTGTCTGGGTCATTTTCTAAATCAGATATATGTGATCGCCAATAAAATGTTTCGGTGGGTCCTTTTGATTATCGGCGATCCTTAAATTTTTTACAGCGTAAATTCGAGATGAGAACGGATATTCGCGGTCACTAAATCGAGCGCGACCGAGTTCCGTCCGCCGCGCGGGACGATGAGATCCGCGTAACGCTTCGACGGTTCAACGAACGCTTCATGCATTGGACGGACGCGGTCCAGATACTGCTCGTAAACGGATTCCATCGTGCGCCCGCGTTCCTGAATATCACGCTTAAGACGGCGCATGAAACGCAGATCGGCGTCCGTGTCCACGAAAAGCTTAATATCAAACAATTCCCGCAGCTCCGGAATCGCAAAGATAAGAATCCCCTCAACGAGGATGACCGGTTGGGGCTGGCAATGCTCAAATTCCGGGACGCGGGTATGGGTCGTAAAATCGTAGACCGGTACATCGATCGGTTGAAGTGCTTTCAGCGCCTTGAGATGCTTGATAAGAAGTTCAGTTTCGAGGGAATCCGGATGATCGAAGTTGACCTTAACGCGCTCCTCGAACGGTCGGTCGCTCATGTCGCGATAATAGGAATCGTGCGACAGGTGCAGGATTCGACCAGTTCCGAGCCGTAGAATTAATTCACGGGAAAACGTCGATTTTCCCGAACCGGTTCCGCCGGCGATGCCGATAATAATCGGGAGACTAATCTGTTTTTCGTCGAGTTCGGTCATGCGCAAGAGTTCCTTTCAGTAGTTACAAGGTTAGAAAACGAAGTAAGGCGCGATGGGCTTGCCCGGATCGTGCCAAATCGCGTTGAGTCCGACGTTAATCGCTGTCTGAACGTTGGCTTCGAGATCGTCAATAAAAACGGATCGCGACGGATTTAGCTTAAACCGGTCGATGAGAAGATGATAAATCGGGGGATCGGGTTTAATGAGTTTTTCGCGGTAGGAGATGATCCGTCCGTCGAAATCCTTGAGCCATGGATAACGCGATTCCATGACCTCGAAATTTTCTTTAGAAAAATTAGATAGAATATAAACTTTCGTCCCGGTGTCTTTGATCCGGTAGAAAGTATCGACGTTTTCCGGAATGAGATAGAAAAATTTCACCCAGTTTTCCATGTAATCATGAATCGCATCGCTAAGATCGGGCGCCAACTTCGACGCCGCATCGGCTAAATCCGCGTTATTCATCGTTCCGCGATCAATTTCCGCCCAAAGCGGGTGACCAAAGAGTGCTTTCTCCATTCGGTCATGCAAAGCCGGATCGATTTTCAGCAATTCCAAATAGCGGCGGGGCGTATAGTTCAGCAGGACGTTTCCCAAATCAAAAATCACAGCGTCCATTTCCATTAAGTTCTGTCTCAACCGTATCATGATTCCTCGCGCTTATTTCTTTCGAATTTTTTTCAGGAGCGTCGGCAATCCTAAAAGCATCGCCCCCGCAATCAGCATTCCCGCTAAAACGACAATCATCATCCGTTCTTCGGTCGTCGTCGGCGGGATAACAACGTTCTGCAAGTTGAATACCACGGCGGCGATCAGGACAATCCCGGCGAACTGAAACCCGGTAAAACGGTGTTCTTTTTCCGCTTCAATTTCCGTTTCAGTCCGCGGATCTGCCGAGTGGTTCTTCTTCGCCATATTACTCAGCACTTTCGTTTTCTTCTCGGAGCGCAGCGTCGGCTTTCGCGCGCAGCTCCGCGAATTCGTCGGTATCCGGATTTTCAGCTTCGGCGTTCTCTTCGTCAAGCGTTGGCTCGTCCTCCGGCGCGTCGAGCTCCGTTTCGCTCGTTTCGGCGGGGATTGCGTCGATCGTGATGTCCGACGCCGCGGCTTTTCGTTTCGCGATCGCTTCCTGGATCCAGGGCCAAACCGCTAAAATTCCGGCGACGAGATAAACAACGTTCGACACGATCCCCAGCGTATATTCGCGCGTTCCGCGTTCAAGCCCCAACGCCTCAGGGGTCGATATAACCCGGTAACCGTTCGTCAGTGCCGTATAAATCAGGTAAACGCCCATGCCGCGGATGAGGTTCTGCATCATGGTTGGCTTTTTTTCGCCATCTTTCCCGTCCCCGTTCGCTGCCCCGGCGGTCTTCGGACCTGCGGTTTCGCTCGGTTGAGTCACGATCGTTCCTTCGACCGGTTCAGCCTGAACCGCGTCCGGATCTTCGTTCAGCCTGGTTCCGCAAGATGGACAGACATCCATTCCAGCTGGAATCGGGTCAAGGCAGTTGGGGCAAATTTCTTCGGTTCGATCGTTTGTTTCACTCATCGTTTTTCGTTCCTTCTCATTCGTTTTCACCTATTTATGCAGGTTGATTCTACTCGATAATTATCCAATCACTTCTTTCGCGATATCCATCGCTGCCTTCGCGTCTTTTCCGTAAAAGTCAGCGCCGATGCGTTTCGCGTAATCCGCGGTCAGTACCGCCCCGCCCACCATGATCTTGCAGTCTGCTTCTGCGCGGATAACTTCGATCGTCTCCGCCATGTTTTTTACCGTCGTCGTCATCAGCGCGCTCAGCCCGACCAAGCTGACGGATTCTTTATGGATCGTTTCGACGATCAAGTTCGGGTCAACGTCCTTCCCGAGATCAATGACCTGATAGCCGCTGTTTTCAAGGAGAACTTTGACGATATTTTTGCCGATGTCGTGGATATCGCCTTTGACCGTCGCGAGGATGACCTTCCCGCGGCTAATCGTATCACCGCTCTCGTTCATCAACTTGCGCTTCAGAACCTCAAAACTGATCTGAGCTGCGCCTGCGGATTGAATCAGCTGGGGCAGGAAAATTTCGTTCTTCTCAAAGCGGACGCCGACTTTATCGAGCGTCGGAATCAGGATGGAGGAGATAATTTCGTCCGGCGTTTTTTCGAGCAGTTCCCGCTCGGTCGCCGCTTCCGCCGCGGTTCGTAAGCCCGATTCAATCGCAGCTTCGAGCGTCATCGCTGCGCCGGTTGCGGCTGGCGTCGTTTTAACGGGTTCCGCGTTGCCATGGTGCTGGATATATTCCGCGGAATGTTCATCCTGATTGCTGAGGACGTTGAAAGCGCGAACCGCCCCCATCATGGTCGCATTGTTCGGATTGATAATCGGGAGGTCGAGCCCGGCGTACATCGCCATCGTTAAGAATGAGACGTTAATCCGTTCCCGATCCGGAAGACCAAACGAAATATTCGAGACGCCCAAAACGGTTTTCACGCCGTATTTGGCTTTTACCTGACGGACGGCTTCGAGCGTTTCGAGAGCCTGATCCTGCTGTGCGGATACGGTCAGCGTCAGGCAATCGATCACGATATCGCGCCGGCGAATCCCGAGCATTTCCGCGCGCTGGATAATCTTCTCGGCGACTTCGACCCGTTCTCCCGCGCTCGTCGGAAGCCCCGCTTCATCGAGCGTCAGCCCGATCACAGCTGCGCCGTATTTTTTCACGAGCGGGAGAATGACGCTCAGGTTCGCTTCCTCGCCGTTAACCGAATTGATCAGCGGTTTCCCATTGTAGACGCGAAGCGCGGCTTCAAGCGCTTTCGGATCGCTCGAATCGATTTGAAGCGGAACGTCGGAGACGCTTTGAATCTCTTTAACAACGCTGACGAGAACGGCGGGTTCATCAATTCCCGGAACGCCGACGTTCACGTCCAAAATATCCGCCCCAGCAGCGGTCTGCTCAAGTGCCTGAGACAGAATGTAGCTCATGTCACGGTTGAACAGCGCTTCCTTGAAACGTTTCTTTCCGGTCGGATTGACGCGTTCGCCCACGACGCGGACCCGATCGATCGGGACGACCTTTTCACCGGAGCAGATCGCGGCGGGAATTTCAACCTTGCGCGGCTTCAGCGCACGGTCCGGAAGGCTCGCGGTTAACGCACGAATGAAATCCGGCGTCGTTCCGCAGCAGCCGCCGATATACTGGACGCCGAGGTCGGCGAAGCGCGCCGATGCCGCGGCGAATTCTTCGGCGGTCATGTCGTATTCGTTCGTGACGAGGTTCGGAAGTCCCGCGTTCGACTTCACGATCAGCGGTTTATCCGTCCATTTTGCCATTTCTTCCATGAGCGGGAAAATTTGAGCCGGACCGAGGGAGCAGTTAATCCCCAGCGCATCCACGCCGAGCGCGTCCAAAGTCAGCGCCGCCGCCGCGACTGGAACGCCGGCGAACGTCCGTCCATTGGCTTCAAACGACATGGTCGCGAAGATGGGAAGGTTCGTATGCTCCTTTGCGGCTAAAATACCGGTCTTCAGTTCTAAAAGATCGGTCATCGTTTCAAAGATGACGAAATCCGCTCCGGCTTTTTCCCCCGCAACGACGACCTCGCGAAAATATTCGTAGGCATCCTCGATTTTCAGATCACCGTTCGGCTCCAGCATTTTCCCAATCGGACCGCAGTCGAGCCCAATTTTCGTTCCCCGTCCCTCTGCGTCGCGCGCTGCCTTTGCGTTCGCGATCGCCGCATGGACGAGTTCTTCAACCGTGTACCCGCTGTCGTCTAACTTATAGCGGTTAACCGAAAACGTCATCGCGTAAATCAGGTCGGAACCGGCACGGATATATTCCCGATGAATTTCCTGAACGACGTCCGGACGCGTCAGGTTAATACTTTCGGGGACTTTCTCGCTAAGGAGCCCGCGCCGCTGGAGCATCGTCCCGGCGGCGCCGTCTAAGAAGCAGATTCGCTGCGTGTTTTCCAACATGTTTTTCCTGCCTTTCGCAGACCGCAATTAAATCGCAGTTTGCAGTCGTCGCATTGGTTATAAGCCGCTTTCGAGGTTTCGTTCGTAACTCCCATGAGCGCAGTCACGGACTTCGACGGGGTCATCAGCACTGAGCCGGTGACCATTAAACCGATTCGCCGTCCCGTATCCAGGAGGCGAAGAATGTCCGGCTGAAGTTCGAGTGGTAAATCGCCATAACCGGGACTGTACCTGCCGGTCAGGTATTTCCCTTCCGCGCGGACCGCGGCGCGAATCTCAGACTCGAGCGCGTCTGCTGCCGCTTCCACCGCTGCCGCGCCGCAGGTGTCGATAATGACCCCTTCCTCCGGCGCGGAAACCATCTTGGTTCGGATCAATCGATCCATACCTGAGCCGACCGTCACCGCCATGATATAAACCGTGTCCTCCGCTTCGGAGAGGAATTTTCCGATCGTTTCTCCCGGCAGAACGAGCCCGCTTTCGACGAGACGCAGCCCGACCTCGATCCGCTCAAAGCGATAAGGATGGAAGATACCGACCGGACGGATGACTCGGAGCGTTTCTTCAATGCAGCGATCAATTGTCGCGTTCATCGCTTCGGGAATAACCGTTCCCGGCTGAACGTTCAGGTAGCGCAGAACCTCGTTTTTAGAGATAGATTCAACCGTTAGCTGCACGTTTGCGAACCCTTACCGGCGTCAGCCCTGATTTTCAGCTTGAATAATCCGATGAACGTTACGCGTGATTCGCCGTGCCGTCTCGACGCTGTTCATCGTGTAAAGGTGAATGCCGCGGACGCCCTGCGAAATCAGGTCGATAATCTGTTCTGTGGCGTAAGCGATCCCTGCATCGAAGAGCGCTTCCGGATGATCCTGGTAACGTTCATGGAGACGGGAAAGCTTTTCCGGAACGGCGGCGTTGCTGAGTTTGACGACCCGTTCGAGCTGCTTTTGGGTCGTGATCGGCATAATTCCCGCTTCGATCGGAACGTTGATCCCGGCACGATGCGCCTTGTCCAAAAAAGCGTAAAACTTTGAATTATCGAAGAAAAGCTGGGTCACGAGGTGATTCACGCCGGCGTCGATTTTGTATTTCAGGTTTTCGATATCCGCTTCAAGGGACGGGGATTCCGGATGTTTCTCAGGGTAGCAGGCGCCGCTGACGTTAATGTCAGGGTCGTGCTTGCGGATGAAACGGACGAGGTCGCTGGCGTGAGAAAACGCATATTTACGTTCACCGCTGACCGGAATATCGCCGCGGAGAGCGAAAACGTTCTGAATCCCGCGCGCTTTGGCGCTTTCAAGAAGCGCCTTAACGTCATCCTCATCCGAATTGACGCAAGTCAGATGTGCGACCGATTCAATCCGGTATGTCTCGATGATCAGCGACGCAATTTCGAGCGTCTTTTCGCGCTGCGCTGCGCTGCCGCCTGCGCCGTAGGTGACGCTGATAAAGTCGGCGGGAAGTTCGCGCATTTGAAGGAGAGTGTTATAGACCGTGGTGTAGGAGCTGTCCTTTTTCGGAGGGAAGACCTCCAATGAAAAGACGACCTTCTTATGGTCAAAAATTTTCGATATCTTCATGTCGGTAATTTTAGCTGATATTCCGTACCGGACGGGAGAACGACGTTTAAAAAAGAACAAATCGTCTACAATTCAGACGTTCGCTCATTTTTGAGGCATTTTAGAACATGGCGCATATCTTTTGCGCATCAATTTTTCCGGTTTCCGCGGAATGGAGACCCTGATCGCGAATACGGATCTTCCTTACGAAAAAAAGATGTGCGGCGCATCCTCAAAGCTCGTCAGAAACACGTCGCAAACCTCGTGAATCGCGTTCAGGTCGCCCGCTGCTTCCGGTTCATGGATCGCGGCGACGCGGAAACCGGCTTTCTTCGCCGTCGTCATCGCGTACAGTGAATCCTCGAAAACGACGCAGTCTTCCACAGCAACGCCGAGCCGTTCCGCGGCAGTCAGGAAAAT
>DAOUFB010000191.1:0-16839 GCA_034430135.1 Flexilinea sp.
TGTTTATTCGCCGGGTCTTCGGACTCGCCGCAAGCTTTTCCGCATTGCTTTTGATTTTATCGCCAGGTATGGCTCAGTCCGATTCAGTTAACGTCCCATTTGCAATTGGATGTCCATTCGCCACGGTCATTGATTCCATCTCCTCCGAGGCGTTTCGGACGTTCTGGAAGGACGGAACAGCTCCGAACGGCGAAATAGCTCAGCTTGTGGTCCGTTCGGAGGCGCTCGCACGATTTAAGCCGGTTTTCGGTGAACCGGGCGCGGCTGTAAAAATTGCGGAAGAACCGATCGAGCTGGTGCGAACGGAGGGAGAATCGGTTTGTGCGCTGGTTCCGGTGATCGAACTGACGCCTGACCTGAAACGAATCATGATTGACGGTGCGCCCGCCCCATGGGATGACGCGTATTTTCCGGAAAGTGATCCTTTATCGCTGCAGGTCGCGGAAGACGACGAACTCGCCGATCGGGCGTTTGACCCGGCGAAGGCGACGCGCTTGCTGTTGACCGGAACGACGGCGCTGACACGAAATACGGCATTTGAAATGTCGAAACATTCGATCGAATGGCCCGGAGAGGCGGTTAAGGATCTTTTCAGGAGCGCCGACATCCGCCATATTTCCAACGAATCTTCTTTCTGGACGCTCTGCCCAAAGCCGCGTTCGAGCCGGACGATGCAGTTCTGTTCGCCTGCCGATTATTGGCGCTTGTTCGCCGATTTGGGGGTCAACCTGATTGAGATGACGGGAAACCACCTGCGTGATTACGACTGGCACCCGCTTCTGGAGACGTTCGAAACGTTTGAGCATGAGGGCTTCTCTTATTATGGCGCGGGGCGGACGGTCGATGATGCCGCGCGTCCTTATGAAGTTCGCCATCATGGCAACGATTTCATTTTTTTCGGCTGTAACAGCTCCGGTCCGGAACACGTCTTTGTGACGGAAAAGCTTCCCGGCGTGAACCGCTGCGACTTTGACCAGCTCGAGGACGACGTCAGGCGGGCGAGCGCTCAGGGAAAAATCGTCGTCGTGACGCTTCAGTATTCGGAAGCCTATTCGCGCCTTCCCGGCGATTATCAGCATCGTGATTTTACTCGGATATCTGCGGCTGGTGCAGCGATCGTCAGCGGGTCGCAGGCTCATTACGCACAATCGTATGCGGTTGCGTCCGATCGAATCATTCATTACGGATTGGGAAATCTCTTTTTTGACCAGATGGACATCCCGATCGTTGGAACGCGTCAGGAGCTGCTGGATCGGTCGATATTCTATGATGGCAGGCTGCTGACGACGGAAGTCAAATCCTGTCTCTTGACCGAGTTCGCGCGTCCCGTCCCGATGACGGACGAGGAACGGAGTTCGTTTTTGACTGAAATTCTTTCGTTGACTGAAATGCTTCCTGATTCAGCGACTGAGGATTCGAACAGCGTCCCCGATTGAACCGGTATCAACTATAATTCGACTATGTTTAAATTTTTGATCCGTACCCTTTTCGCGGTTTTCTGTCTTGCTTTGCTCGGACGAATCGGAACGCGAGTCTTTGCTCAGACTGAAACCGAGGGGAAAATCTTGAGTTTTGATTCGCCGATGACGCTGAAGGTCTATCTTCCGCCGAACTTTGATCCGGAGAAGCGTTACCCGACGCTCTATTTGCTTCATGGTCAGAGTCAGGATGCCGGACTTTGGATACGAATCGGGATTAAAGAAACGCTCGACAGTTTGGTGACGCAGGGGGTGGTCGAACCGTTTCTGGTCGTTCTTCCTCAGGAGGATAAATATCTTGAGGATGTCGAAAAATCAGATTTCGAGCGTCGTTTTGTAGATCATTTGATGCCGTTCATCGAAGAGAATTTTCCGGTTTTGAGGGAACGGTCAGCCCGCGCGATCGGGGGTATTAGCCGCGGTGCCTTCTGGGCTCAGATGATCGCGCTCAAAAATTACAACCGCTTCGGCGTCCTTGGGCAGCATAGCCTGTTGACCGCTTATTATTCGACGTCAAGCCTGACGCGCTTGATTCAGGATGAGCCGGAACTTGAGACGCCGAAAATTCGGATTGATATTGGAAATGAAGATTTTTACATCGAAGAAGAAGTTACCTTCGTTCAGCAACTCCAGATTCTAAAAATACCGCATATCTTTATCTTAAATAAGGGAAAGCACGATGAAGCGTATTGGGAAGAGAATCTGCGCGATTATCTGATTTGGTATGGAAATTCCCTAAGCGGTGAGTAGTTCAATCGCGAAAGGCGTTCCGTTCGAGGAATCGCCATTTCAACGGCGTCTTCATGGCGAGATCCAGCGTGCTTTTTTTTATGCGGGCTATGAACCCGGTCGGGCGAGGAGGCTCGGCGGACGCATCCGTGGTTTGATGGTCATGGATGCCAACCGTTCCGGATTGAAAATTTTCTTCCATGCGTAAATAACGCGAACGTTCCGCTCGGATTCCGCCCAACGTCCATAAATCGATCCCTGCCTTTGTCAGCGTCTGACGAAGATCAGGGTGAGAATCGCGAAAATAAAAAACCGCCCGATACAAAACGAAATCAACCGGAATCGGGAAATCGAAAGTCCATTCCGGGTCGATCATGACCCATTCTTCCTTCGGCGTGACGATGATGTTCTGAGGAATGAGATCGATGTTCGATACGCAGGCGGATTTTAGTCCGTAAGGCAATTTGACGTTTCCGAAAACGGATTTGAATGCGCTCCCCGTTTCAAAATTCATGCATCCTGACGCGCGGATCAGTCCGGCGTATCGCCGGAACAAGGCGATGAACGTGCGGGTATCCCGCTGGAACGCACATTCGGCGAGTTTTTCCGATAACGGTTCCCCATGGATGTATTCAATTTCCATGATACGTCCGTCCCATGTCTGATTGGCGATTCGCAGTCCTAAAGGTTCGTACTGGGACTTAAGCGCCGTCAGGAGCGAGTTGGATTGAGAAAGGAACGGGACACCCTCCGGATGAAGCGGCGTTTTTTGGACGATGCGATTTCCGCGGGCATCTTCGAGGATAACCGTTTTCGTTTGATAGACAGGTTTCCGGTGATGCGCGAAATGCACGGTTTTCGGAGCAAAATCGAGATACTTCGCTTCATTCTGATTCGGCAGCTTGTGCGCTGTTTCGTTTTTTTCCGTGCAGTTATTCATGGTTCTCGCGCACTTTACGGTAAATCTTCACAACCCAGTTCGGGCTCATCCTGCGAACTCCGGCTTTGACTTTTCGTGCAGCCCGAAGCCAGGTTGGAATTTTCCGGAGCGAATCAAGAAAATCCGCGAAGGTCGACGTCCGAACTTCATCGTATTCGATCAAGCGGGTTTTGGTTTCGTCGAACATGACCTGTAAATCGGAAATCAGCGTCCGCGCGTAGTCGTCCGACATAACCCAGCCGGAGAGATAGCGTTCGGAAGCTGCGACGAAAGGAATGACCCGTTCAATCGCGTGGGAGAACGTTCCGTCGTTCGCCATCGGTTCGGGGGGAAAGTCATCGAGGGTGAACCCGGCGGTTAATAACGGCTTGAGTGCGGCTGTCCTTGCCCAAAAGACCGAGCCAAGGCTGAACAGGCGTTTATCACGTTCGATTTTTGCGTCAAGATTGAGTCTTGCGGCGAGCTTTTTGACTTCGTCGTAGCAGATGGTCCAATAATCCGTGCTTGACCAGAAGTAGGTTCCCCAAAATGGCGGCGGAGGCGTTAACACGCCCAAACGCGGATAACGCTCAAACAACGATAAAACATTTTCAATATAGCCCGTGCTGTGCAGCGTTGCATCCCAGATTAGTTCATAAAAGGCTTTTCCAACCGAGCGGAATTCTTTTTGACTGCTTTTTTTATCATGGATGAAGCAGATTATTTCATATTGCATGAGCAAATCGGCACATCCGACGAGAAGCGAAGATAATTCGCGCCCGCGTCCCGGCGTAACGCGGATGACGGCAGTTTCGCGAATCAGCGGGCGGAACGATTGGGCTTTTTCTTCCGAGTCGGTCGTTACGATCAGGTCCATCCAGTCCGGTACCCGGTTCAGCCGCTCGGCTAATTCAAGGAATAAATCTGTGTAATAGACATGCGCAAAGACGGCGCACCGATTTCCCCGCACCGAAGTTGACCCTGATTCAACCGATGCGCCGCTGAGGACGAAATTCAGGTTCAACGATTCTTTAAGGTCAGCCGTATTGTATTTTCGTAATAAATGATCGAAGATTAGTTTTGGATCATAGTCGTACTTTTCATGGATAAAATCGATCGCGCGTTGGAGGTCAAACCCGTCATTGAAGCGGAGCGCCTGAGCGCGCGGGATTAAAAAGGATCGTCTTTTCAGGATGGGATAATCCCGTGTTGCCATGAGCTCAAACAATGCAAAAGAATGCTGGTCGAAGTTTTTTGACCGATCCGGACTCTCCAAATCGGCAGTGTCCGAGAAAACGCCCCAACTGTATCCCGCGTCAGCAAAGGTTTGGGTCAAAACGGCGCTGAATTGTTCCGATAATTCGTTGAATTTCGTAAATCTTGGTTGATCCTGCCAGTACTGGAAGAACGCTTCGCCTTGGAGGACATTCTTGCGGAAAACCAGAAAATAAGTTTGAAGGTAACGCGGGCGATAGCCGTATGGGCAGCGTGCGCCTTCGACTTCGCCATGGACGCTAAGTCCCCAGAAATCTACCTTTTGGCGTTCCATGCGCTCGAAAACCGTTGAAAATGGGATAAACGGTCCAAAATAGGAATCGTTGGTCAAGATGAGTTCGTCAAACGTCCGGATTTTATCTTTGCCCGCGATCGTCAAAATTCCTTCGCGCCATGCTCCCGCGTCGAAGCCTTCGTTTTCGCGGATGACGACCGAGTCAGCGACAGCGTCCAGCGCCTGATACCCAGCCTCATTGACGCTGCCGTTGACGATGACGATCAATTCCGTCAGAACGGATCGAAGTTCCTTCAAAAGAAAAAGGACGTAGTCATCCACGATTCCGTCGCGGTCGAAAAATAAAAAGAGCCCTAAACGCTTGCGATTCATCCGTGTTTCCCCTGCCTGATAAGCGATATATTCAACAAACTGCCTGAATGAAGCTGCCCCATTTCGGATGAATGAGGCAGCTTTCTTTTCTATAATTCTAAGCCGATTATTACGCGGTCAGGAGTTCGATCAGGATCGATTTCGCGGTTTCGGGATCAGCCTTCCCGCGCATTTCTTTCATGACCTGCCCGACGAACCAGCCGATCAGCGTTTCTTTTCCGCCGCGGTACGACGCAACTTCCTTCGGGCTGTTATCGACGATTTTTTTGCAAACCTCACGGATTGCGCCTTCATCGCTGACCAGACCTAAACCGAGTTCTTTGACGAGGACGCCCGGTTTCTTTCCAGTTTCGAGGACCTTATCGACGAGCGATTTTCCGGTCGAGGTATTGACCGTTTTCGCGTCAACGAGCTTAATAATTTCCGCTAAATCTTCCGGCTGGATCGAAAGCTCACGAACTGAAACGCCGCGGTCGTTGACGACGCGTAAAACTTCGTTCATCATCCAGTTCGATACGCGTTTATGGTCGCCCGCGTAGGCACGGCAGGCACCTTCGAAAAATTCAGCCGTTTCGCGGTCCGTCGTCAAAATCGACGCATCGTAAGCCGGCAACCCGAATTCGCTCATGAACCGTTCGCGCTTCGCCCGCGGAAGCTCCGGCATGGACGCTTTGACTTCCTCGTAAAATTCCGGCGAGATGACGACCGGCATTAAGTTCGGCTCGCGGAAATAGCGGTAGTCCGCAGCGGTTTCTTTTGAGCGCATCTTGCGCAATACCTGTGCATCGTTATCCCACTCGATCGTCCACTGTTCGATTTTGTTCCCTGCTTCGACTTCGCGGATTTGACGCTGAATTTCGAAGTTAATCGCCGTGCGGACGGCTTCGATCGAGTTGATGTTCTTAATTTCGCATTTTTTCCCGAGTTCTTTTGAGCCTTTCGGGGCGATCGAAACGTTCGCGTCACAGCGTAAATGCGCCCGTTCCATGTTCGCTTCCGAAACGCCAATCCAGCGCAGCAGCTGGCGCAGGCGAATCAGGTAAGTTGCCGCCTCGTCCGCGCTGTGCATGTCCGGCATCGTGACCATTTCGATCAGCGGAACGCCGCAGCGGTTCATATCAATCAGGCGGATGTCGCCTTCATTCTTGGTTTTGCCGGCGTCTTCTTCCATGTGGAGGTTGTGGATATGGACGCGGATTTCGCGCCCATCGTCCATCAAGACGTCCATGTAGCCGCCAACGCCAATGGGGCGATCGTCCTGCGTGACCTGATAGCCGCCCGGAAGGTCGGCGTACATGTAATTCTTGCGGTCGAAATAGGATGTCAGGTTGACGTTTGAATTCATTGCCAGGCATAAGCGCAAGCCTTTTTCGACCATGCCTTTGTTCGTGGCGGGAAGCGCGCCGGGCTGACCCGAACAAATCGGGCAGATATTCGTATTCGGCGCGTCGTTCCAGCTGTCCGCTTTACAGCCGCAGAAAGCCTTCGTCACGGTATTTAATTGAATATGGGTTTCGAGCCCAATCGTTACTTCATATTCCGTAGCCATTCGCTTTCCTCCTATCGTAAAGCCATCGGCTTAACTGATCGCCAGTCTTCGTCCGCGGTCGCCTGCTCAAAGGCGTAGGCGGCGCGTAAAATTTTCGACTCGCAGTAATCGTAACCCGCTGCTTGCAGCCCAATCGGGAGCCCGCCCTTTGATAATCCGGCGGGGAAGCTGATCCCGGGCGTTCCCGCGAAGTTCATCGGTGAGGTGAACTGATCCGCGAATTGCATCAGGAGCGAATCTTTCGCCGTTGCACCGCCGAATTCAAACGCCGGCGATGGCGTCGACGGGGTCAGCAGTACGTCCAGGCGATATTTCCCGTTGGGATCAAACGCATGATCGAAATCGGCACGAAGGAGTCCGCGTGCCCGCTGAGCTCGGCGGTAATACTTATCATAGTATTTTCCCTGAGAGACGAATAGACCGGTCAGAAGGCGGAGCTTCGTCTGATAGCCGAATCCTTCTCCGCGCGTCTTGAAATAAAGGTCGTACATGTCGGAGACTTCTCTTTCCGTCGGAAGTCCGAAACGCAGTCCATCGAACCGCTGAAGGTTGGAGTAAGCTTCGATTCGGCTGATAACGAAGTAGGCAGGGACCGAATAGCGCGTGTTGACCATCGGGACATCGTCAATAATTTCAGCGCCTAACGCACGGAAAACATCGGTTGCCTTTTGAATCTTTTCCAGTACTTCGGAGTCAATCGGGTCCGAAGCATAATCACCCGCTTCATTGATATGAGTAATGGTCAGGTAGTCGGGCGATATGCCGATGCGCATGCCCTTGACGCCTTTTTCCAATTCGGCGAGATAATCCTCAACCGGTACGCGTCCGGTCACGCCGTCTTTCGGATCAGCGCCTGCCAGTTCGCGCATGACGATCGCCGCGTCGGCGACCGATCGGGTCAGCGGTCCGATCGTATCCATCGAAGAGGCGAACGGAATCGTTCCGTAGCGCGAAACGCGCCCGTAAGTCGGCTTCAGTCCGACCGTGCCGGTGAACGCGGCTGGTTCGCGGATCGAACCGCCCGTGTCCGTCCCCAATGAAATTGCGCCTTCGTCGGCGGCTACTGCGGCTGCGGACCCGCCGGACGACCCGCCGGGAACGCGGTCAAAGTCCCATGGGTTTCGAACCGTCGGCTTATACGCCGTCGTTTCATTCGAGCCGCCGAAAGTAAATTCGTCTAAGTTGACTTTCCCGAAAAGAACCGCGTCCGCGCGATCCATTCGTTCAATGACTTCAGCATTGTAAGGCGGCTTCCAACCGGAAAGAATTTTCGCCGCGGCGGTCGTTTGAATTCCCTTCGTACAAAAAACATCTTTGGCTGAGTAGGGAACGCCGGCTAAGGCGCCGACTTTCTCGCCGGCGGCAATACGCCGATCGACATCTGCTGCTTTTTCGCGCGCTTCAGATTCGGTCGTCAGGATGAAAGCATGAACCTTTTTCCGGTCTTCCGCGGTTTCTCCCGTTCCAATCGCGCCGCGACGCCCGTCAACTTTTTCGACCTGCGCCAACGTCGCTTCTAATAATTCAACCGCGCTGATTTTTCGTTCGCGGATTAACGCTGCCTGTTCGCGGGCAGTTAGGTGGGTCAATTCGTTCATCGTTCGTTAACTCAATTTCTGGTGTGGTACGTCTGGGGCAACGATAAACCCGTCCTGGGTCCGCGGTGCCTGAGCTAAGATTTCTTCCGGGTTTGGAAACGGTGTCCATACGTCTTCCCGCAGCGGGATCTGAATATCCAGCGGGTATGGATTCCCATGAACAACTGCCGGCATATCTTCATCGAGCGGAATCGCGCTCAATTGGTCGATGACGGTCAGCTGTTCGTTCATTTTTGCGAAGATCGAGGCAGCTTCGGCGTCGGTTAATTCAACCTCGCCGACCTGGACGAGCTGCGCGAAAAGTTCTTTCGTTAAGCTGTCTTTTTCCATCTTGAACCTACCTTATGATTCGGAATGACGGATTTGGGAAAAATCCCAAACCATTAGAAATTCTACCAAATAACGCTTGAGCCGGTTCTTCATGCGCCAAATTCGGTGAATGGTTCGGCGCAGTTTTGGAGCGCGCAGAGCGGAAGAAAATTTCCGAAAACGAGGCGGATCGGGTACAATAGACTGAATTATCCGTATTTTTCGGAAAAGATCATATTTTTAGATTCACGGATAGGGTGGAAGAAAAGAGGACAGCGCATGAAAGACTACAAAAATTTACAAAACGGTTCGGACATTCGCGGGGTTGCTTCAGCCGGCGTTTTTGGCGAACCGGTTACGCTTACGCCGCAGGCAGTGATTGATTTAGCAGCGGCGTTTGTCCTCTGGATTCAGCAGAAAACAGGAAAAAACGCGAAGGATATTGAAGTTTCGGTTGGATCTGACTCACGTTTCAGCGGCACTGCGCTGCGCGAAGCTGCCTTTACGGGGATTCTTTCGACCGGGGCGAATTGTGCGGATTGCGGAATGGCGTCTACGCCGGCGATGTTTATGTCGACGATTTTTGAAGACGCGAAGTTTGACGGCGCAATTATGATTACCGCGTCTCATTTGCCTTGGAACCGGAACGGCATGAAGTTCTTCTTGAACAGCGGCGGGCTCGAAAAAAGCGACATCAGCGAAATTATCGCCATCGCTGAAGGTGAGCGCGACGTTGAACCGCGCGGAAAGCGTCGATCCTACGATATTATCACGCCGTATTCAGCTCATTTGGCTGATGTGATCCGAGAGGGAATTGCTGCCGGAGATATGCCGCTGAGCGGGTATAAAATCGCGGTAGACGCTGGAAATGGCGCGGGGGGATTCTTCGCAGAAAAGGTTCTCGCGCCGCTTGGCGCTGACGTTTCCGGATCCCGTTATCTCGATCCAGATGGTGAATTTCCGAATCATGTCCCGAATCCGGAGGATCATGGGGTTATGGCAGCAGCGCGGGAAATGGTTCTCGAGAGCCGGTCGGATTTGGGACTCGTTTTTGATACGGACGTGGATCGCGCGGCGGCGGTTGATGGCGATGGCGAGATTTTGAGCCGGAATCGCCTGATCGGGCTGTTGGCGACGATCGTCGCGAAGAAATATCCGGGCTGCACGATTGTAACGGACTCGGTTACGTCGGATCATCTGACGGAGTTTATTGAAAAACTTGGCTGCGTTCATCATCGCTACCGCCGCGGTTACCGGAACGTCATCCGTGAGGGGATTCGTTTGAACGATGAGGGCTGCGTTTGCCCTCTGGCGATCGAAACCTCGGGGCATTGCGCATTCATGGATAATTATTTCCTGGATGACGGGGCTTATTTAGCGGTCCTGCTCGTTATTGAGATGGTTCATGCCCGGAACGAAGGCAAGAAACTGAGTTCGCGGATTTCGGAGTTGGAAGATCCGCTTGAGGCGACGGAAATCCGGATCCGGATCAACACGTCTGATTTCAGATCTGTCGGTGCGGAAGTGCTGACGAAATTTGAAGCCTTTGCGAACGAGGAAGAGGGCTGGATCGTCGCGCCGGTTAATTATGAGGGTGTTCGCGTTTCCGTCCCGAAGTTTCAGGGGTGGATGCTGCTGCGGATGTCGCTGCATGACCCGTTGATGCCGCTGAATGTTGAGAGCGATCTTGCCGGCGGCGTTGAGGCGATAAAAGACGAGCTTCGTCCGTTTATCAACAGTTTCGATTTGTTGGATAAGATTTAATCGGTTCATTATCGGGTTCGCTCAGGGTTGGGACATTTCTTGGAACGGACGAAAGAAAAAAAATTCGGCGGTGTCCATGGGATCCGCCTCACGATTGCGCTGATGGTGATGATCGGGATCGCCGTGAGTGCTGCGTTGTTTCCCTTGTTGGGGCGCGGCGCTGCCGATGCGGAGATGCTCGCAGTTTTTGAAGTGGACGAGTATGCGCAATATCCGCACGTTTTGCGCATGGTCACGCCGGGAGCGACGGCGCTTGAAACGGTTCGTAATTTCTTGATCTATTTGCATTACTTTTACGGCTATCCGTTTTATGCGCTCTCGGGCGCCGTACTTCTCGCCGCGAAGCCTTTTATCGCCGATTTTCCGAACGCTACGCGGATCATTGTCTCGTTGCTGCGTTTAGGGGTTAGCGTTATTCCGATGATCCTTGCGTTGGCGATCCTGACCGGTCTGACGACTCGTTTCCGTTCCCGTTTCCGATCCATCGCGCTTTTCCTGTTCCTCCTGAGTGTTCCGGCTGTATTGACGAATCATTTCTGGTGGCATCCGGACAGCTTGTCGTTCCTGTTCGTCGTTGGCGTGATATGGTTTTTAGATCGCGACGCTGGGCGGATCGGGCGTTTTTATTACGGCGCGGCGGCGATGACCGGCGTGGCGATCGGGACGAAGTATCAGGGGATTTATTTCGCGCTAACGATTCCGCTCCTCCTTTTTCAGGCGGTTCGCTCCGGTCAGCTTCCGGTCCGGAAAGCGCTCCTGCACGCGCTGGGCTTCGTGATCGTGATGGCGCTTTTCGTCGTTATCGCGAATCCGCTTCTTCTTCTCCCTCAGGAACGGGCGGAGATTTTCCGTATCCAATCGCAATTATTCAACGAAACAGGTGTCGGGATGCTGACGTTGAACGACGCTTCCGTTTTCGACGGCTTGAATCTTAACGATGCGCTGCGCAGTGCGTACGGTGAGGTCTGGTTCATCCTATTGGGGGGGGGCGGCTGGATCCTCGCGTTCTCGGGGCGCGATGAACGACTGAAACGGCTGGCGCTCATCGTTCTCTCCTATTCGCTGGTTGCGTTCGCCGTACTAACCCTATCCCCGACGAACCGAAGCCATTATTTCTTAGCTTTATTCTTGCCGCTGATGGCGGGTTGGGCTTTTCTCCTGCCGGAGCGGATCGCGGATCTTTTCGGTTCCGATTCGTCGGCGAACCGAGGAATTAAATGGGTTGCTTCGATCTTCGCGGCGCTTTGGCTGGTACAATTCTGCGCGAATCTTGTCGGTGATGCTGCTCTGGTTCGCGAGCAGGCGGATCGTGAAATTAATTCGGCGAAAATACGATTCATGGCGGAGATTGACCCGGATGTAGAACGTGCGCTCGCGCAAGTCCAGCGTGAAAATCGGATGCTGCGCGTTCTGCGCGATTCGAAGGTCTATTTCCCGGAACGGGATGGTGTTAACATTCGTCAGGATTGGGACATGCTGACGGACGCGGACGTTGAGGAGTATCGCCCGGATTGGATTCTTGTCGAGACAGAAAATCTCGCGCGTTTGGGCGACCGGGACATTCTCGATGAAGCGATTGACTTTGAGAAAATGACTCAGATTGTTGACTTTTACGAGGCAGTGCGGGGGGATCAGCTCCCGAATTATCGGGTATTCCGCCGCAATGAAGCCGTGGTTTTACTAACGAAAACGAACGAAAATTAGAGGATAAACGGATTGGACAAGACGTTGGCGACGGGGAAACTGCCTCCGGAAATTTTACGAAAAATCATTGAAAAAACGCCGAAATTTGATGACCGGCTGATTTTGGGACCGGGCGTCGGTTTAGACTGCGGCGTGGTAGATATGGGCGATCGCTGCCTGATCTTAAAAGTTGATCCGATAACGTTCGTCACGAACGATATTGGCTGGTACGCGGTGAATATCGCCGCGAACGACATTGCGACGACCGGCGCGAAGCCGGTGTGGATGATGCTGTCCGCGCTGTTTCCGGCTGGAAAGACGGATGAAGTTCTGATCCTGCGCGTCACGGACCAGGTCGCGCAAAGCTGCGCCGAGCTGGGGATTACGCTCGCGAACGCGCATACGGAAATTACCCACGATTTGGATCGTCCGATCCTGACCTGCTCCTTGATTGGGGAAGTTGCCAAAGAAAAGCTGATACTTCCGACCGGTGCAGAACCGGGGAATGATATTCTGCTGACGAAGGGAATCCCGATCGAAGGGACGGCGATTTTAGCCAATGAATTTCCGGAGCGGCTGGCGGGGAAGTTGACCGAGGCGGAAATTGCCGCGGCACGATCGTATACGCGGAATCCGGGAATCGGCGTGTCACGAGACGCGCGCATTGCGATCGAGGCTGGACGCGTGACCGCGATGCATGACCCGACGGAAGGCGGTTTAGCATCCGCGCTTTGGGAGTTATCTGAGGCGGCGGATTGCGCGGTTGAGGTCGACTTGGACGCGGTACCGATGTCAGACGTGTCGCGGAAGACGCTCGATATTTTTGGCTTGAATCCGATGAATACGATCGCGTCCGGAGCATTGTTGTTGACTTGTGACGCTGACGAAAGCGGGAAGATTCTCGCGGCGTTTGATGCGGCGGAAATTCCAGCGGCGAAGATCGGAAAAGTCCTCGATGAACCCGGACGGGTCATGGTGCGTGTCGCTGCGGATGACAGCGAACTTCCCCGCCCGAGCGTGGATGATATAACGAAAGTTTTCTAAGAAGTTCCGGTTTTATCCTGATGAATTCAGGTTCTGAAAAGAGCCGTTTGGTCTCTAAGTCACTAAGAAGCCTGAATCACTCTTCAAAACAGAGACAGGTTTTTCCGTCCGACTTGCTCGAATAGAAAGTCATTGACTGGAGATTCTCGGCTTCCCGGGTCGGATAGAGACGGATCATGCCGCGGTATTCGGCGGGCAGCTCAACGAACTGGTCGACTACGTTCTTGCGTTTCTCGAAGAACTCCCAGTCGACGAACGTTCCTTCCGTTCCAAGGAAAACGGGCACGTAGGCAATCCCGATTTCGATCATGTTGGAGTAGAACTGCGTTCCGCAGGGATAGTCGTGAACGATGCCCTTTTCAAGGTTGCTGACTTCGATGACCGCGGTGGCGTTCTGAATATCCGCAAATTTGATTCTCAGCCCAGCGCCGTTATCGTAGACACCGAAGCGGCGATTACTGAAGAGGACATACTTCTTTCCGTTCAGCTCACGATTCAACGTCCGGAGCCAGTACTGCAACCCGTCGCGGTTATACGAGCCTTTCGGATCAACGACGCAAATGTACTCGATTCCGCGTTCGGTTCGGTTGATCGTGTTGAAGTGAGTTTCGAGGAAAAGGTGATCGGTTTTGGGCGGCGGCGTGCAGCTTTGGCAGATTTCGAGCCGGCTGACGATCGGACGGCATTTATCGATCTGGATTTTAAAAGATGGGTTTGACGATTTTTCAAAATCGCAGAGAATTGAAAACTCAATCGCCGTCGGGCATCCAAAACCGGCGTCCAGGTTAGTCAGCATTGAACGAATGATTTTATTAAAGTTCGTTTGATGAATGAGCTTATGGTAATTGATGATCGGGTGATCTAATTCGCTCGTTCGGCGCACGGAGACCAGGCGGTCGCCTTGTTCGTTCTGCGCCGCATAGCCGGCGAAGGCGTATTTTTCGAGAGGAATGTCCTCAATATCAATGAGTTCCGCGCGGTTCGTTTTAAGATTGATTACGGATATGAGCCGCTGCGACGCGTTTCTGAAGATGCGGTTTTCCCAGAATTGTTCACCGTCCGATTCATTGAGGCTGATAAACGCCGGACAATCGCTGCTGTGGCGGTGGAGCGCATGGGAGCCGAGACCGACGACGAAGCGGGTATAACCCGCGTCAATACCGCCTATTGGTTCGTTCGGAGACCAGCGCGATACGCTCTTGGATACGGCGAATCCGGACAGGTCCGGAAAATAATAGTTCCCAATTTGATGACCGCGGATGATTTGAATCAGAATCCCCATGCGTTCGGGGTAGTCGTCGAATTTTTTCTTTTCGCGGTACTGGATCGCCTGCGGGTTAAAGACCTGTGAATAGAGTTCACGGATCGCGTTTTGGAGCTGGAGAAGTCCTTCTTCCCGCGTTCCCTGATTGGGAACGACGATCGATTCATAAATGCCAATAATCGAAGCCTGGTAACTGTCTTCGAGGAGGCTTGATGAGCGGACGATGAACGGACGCCCGTCGATTTCACGGATGATCTGTTCCAGTGCGTCGACGATATTCGCGGAAAACGTTCCGTCTAAGAAGCGCTGGTGAATAAACGTAAATCGATCCCAGCGCACCTGATCCGGAAGATAGCGCAGGTCATACAAATCCAGCATGTTGTTCGTAGCGAGGAAAGTTTGAAACTCGTCAGCGCCGACGAAGTAAGAATCTTTAATCGTCGCAGCTTCGCGAATTTCTTCATCTTCGCTATGTTGGAGAATATAGCGGGAGAGTATCAGTCCGGCGCTCTTTCCGCCGATAGAGCCATGCCCGACGACTTTCTGGCTGACTTCGAGCAGATCCTGAATTTTTAATTGTTTCTTGGCGACGCTGATAAATTCCAGATGGTCGGATAAGCAGCGGCGTATCAGCGCTGTTTTCGCGCCGTCGAGCGCCGCAGCTGCGTCAATGTCACCGCCCGCAGCGAGTCGCTCAAGCCGAAACGCCTGCTCAAAAATGGAGTCGAGCGGGGCGAATTCAACGTTATGCCAAAAAAAGTTTGGCTCCCTGGTACTTTCTCGGTTTTGGACGATGGTATCGACCGTTTCTTCAAACTCGTCGAAAGAATATTGCGTTGCGTACTGTTCAACGATAAGGTTTGCGCGAACGCGCGAAAGACGGTTCTCCCACCCAGCGGGACCTTCCTGAATAAACGGATTGTTCAGTCCTTCGCGTGTCTGTGAGCGGATTGCCTTTTCGCGGATAAGAACCTGAATTTCGGATAAGTTGAAAACCTGATCATGGACGAGACGATTCAACATGGCTTCGATGATTCGATCCTGGAGAATCGGGTATTCCGCTAAAACCGATTGCATCCGGTAAAAATTATGCTGAATATTCTCGAAATTATGCATGAAGATTTCGATCCTCACTCCTCTTATTTAGCGTTTTGGGTTCATCGGCATCAGAACATACTGGAAGTCTTCTTCGTCGTCGAGCGGTGTGATAAGGCTGGGCGAGACGTTCGTATTTGTTCGGAGCATGATTTGGGATGAGCCAATGACATCGAGTACGTCGCGCAGGAAGCGGACGTTAAAAGCAATATTAATCGCATCGCCGGTAATGTTCGCTGTGATCTGATTGTCGTACGTTCCGGTTTCTTCGGCGGCAGCGTTAATCAGTATTAGCCCGTCGTTTTCGTTTTCGCCCGGTTTGATGCTGAAATTCGTCAGGAACTTATTGTCGCGCGCGTAAACCATCGCCTGCGTGCAGGCTTTCTGAAGCGCAGCGGTTGAGACAATGGTGTCAGTTTTGAACGCCTTGGGAATAATCGCCTTGTAATCGATATAGGTTCCGGCGATGAGCTGTGAGGCAATGTCGACATGTTCCTGATGGAAGATGACTTGATTTTTTCCTGTGGCGAGATTCATGTAGACGAGGTTGGTCGCGTCGCCTGGAATGCGGTTAACTTCGATAAGCGCACGCGCGGGAATAATCGCCGATAGAGTCACGCCGGTATCGCTCTTGAGATTCTGACTTCGCTTCGCGATTCGGTACCCGTCGGTCGCGACGAGCGTCAGTTTATCTTTTTCGACGTTGAGGAAGATGCCTTGGAGCGTCGGGCGGGTTTCATCCGTCGCTGCTGCGTAGGCGACCTGCTGAATCATCTTTTTTAGCTCAGGAAGGTCGAAGACAATCGCTTCGTCCGGGTTGAAAACGGGCATCGGCGGAAAATCTTCGGCGTCCATCCCTTTAATGTCGGTGACGATCTGGACGCAGCGGATGACGAGTGTTGAGGTCGTTTTATTTAATTCAAGATGAACGACGTCGTTCGGAAGCGTATTGACGAGGTCGATCATCGTCTTGGCGGGGACGGTAATCGACCCTTCCTCGATGATGTCTGCCGGAATGCGGTGGTTGATTCCGAGTTCCAAGTTAGTTGCGGAAAGACGTAAATTCCCGTCTTCGGTCGTGAGCAGTATGTTGGTCAAGATTGGGAGGAGGCGCTTCGTATCTACGGATCGTGAGACGATTCCTAATGCCTGTGATAATTGTGCTTGTGAGACTGATAATTTCATGACCGTCCTTCCAATAATTTCATGAGATCAAATTGCAGCGTGCATTTCAAGCTTGAGAATTACCAACGCTCGAAACGAGGTGGTTCTAAAATTTGAATAAGTATACCCCAAAGCCAAAGGGGATTTGATTTAGGTGGTGAAAGGCGTTATCTAAAAAGTGACAAATAATTTAACCTATTTACCAAATTTGGCAGCGCGGGTTTACAATTTTGCGAAAATGGAAGAGCTGTCAAAATTAGTGATAATTGACCAAAACTATCAACGTTTTGGGGAAATGAGTGTCTGTTTCACTTTTCCATAGATTAGGAAAGTCCCTTGCCGCTAAACATATTCTTGAATA
>DAOUFB010000192.1:0-20701 GCA_034430135.1 Flexilinea sp.
AGATACGGCGCGCCGTTGTGCTCGCCGAAATCGTGGACTTTCAGGATATTCGGGTGATCGAGACGGGCGAGGGCTTTGGCTTCTCGTTCGAAGCGTTCGCGGACGTGACCGAACGCATCCTCGCCGAATGCGCTCATTTTGATGAGTTTGACGGCGACGGGACGTTCGAGCCGCGGGTCGAAAGCTTTGTAGACGATTGCCATGCCGCCGCGTCCAAGTTCGCGTTCAATTTCGTAGCGTCCGATTTTCTGGATGGGATTTTCGCTCATAAGTTTCTCCGGGAGTTGAGTTAAGTTGTAGCTATGGATATTCTATCAAATTGTGCAGGAATTTTTATCTTTTTGGAGATGTGTTTTCTGGGGATCAATGTTGACAATGACCGTTCGCCCTAACCAAAAGAGACCGATCAAATCGGTCTCTTTTCATTGCGGGGAAAGAGGGATTCGAACCCTCGATCGAGTTTTACCCCGATAACCACTTAGCAGGCGGCCCCGTTCGTCCACTCCGGCATCTCCCCTTTAAACGGCACGACTAATCTTATCATAGACTCAAACAAATTAGCAAACCGAAAATAAAAATCAGGATATCCCCGTTCGATAGAGTCCGCGAAAACAAAAGAAGCGCGAAACGACTGTCCGCGCCCCCGGTATTTCTTATTTTTAAGCCGAATAATGACTCAAAAGTCGCGATTAGACCAACCCAAGGATCATTGAGGTCGAATCATTCGCCACTTCCATGATCGCAACTCCGCAAATCAACAGGAAAAATAAAACCGTCATTACGCCGAGAATAATAAAGAACCCTTTCGCGACGGACGCACAACCCGGCGCATTCGTCTTGACCGTCTGGGACGGATTAACGTGATACGGGATAGATTCCGGTTTGATCGTCTTGGACGTCTGGATAACGGTTTGCAGCGGGCTGGTCGCTCCGCAGGACGGACAGTGCGGCGCTGAGCGGTCGTAAATTGTCCGGCAATAGGAACAGGTTACATGTTTGCTCTCAGGCTGCGAAGCCGTCGTCTGGAATTCCTGCTGGGACTGGTTTGAACGCTGCTGGGCTTTCGATTCACGGTAACTATCTAAAACTTCGGAAGCAACTTCCACAGCAAAGCCGCCGACAAGCCGACCAATTTGGCTTTCGAGACTTCCGCTTCCGTACCGTACGCGGGGTTTATTGGGGCGATGATTAAACATACCCATAGAATACCTAAAAATTGGGATTTTGAAAAGGGTTCGGGTGATATAATTGCCCCGCAGGGTCGGACACAAATGATTGAATCCGACCCAATTTTACGGAATGACCGATTATTTCAGTCAATAGAGGAAAAGTTAGTTATGTCGAATGATTTACAAATCAAAGAAAATATCGTCGTAAGTCTCGCTTACACGCTGACCGTTGACGGCTCGACCGAAGACAGCGCCGGCGCAGACTCCCCGCTCGTTTACCTTCAGGGACACGGCAACCTTATTTCCGGACTCGAACGTGAGTTGGAAGGAATGAAAGTCGGCGAAAAGAAATCCGTCCTGATCCAGCCGGAAGACGGCTACGGGCGCTTTGACCCGGAACAGGTCGTCGACCTCGAACGCTCGCTTTTCGGCGAATCCTATCCCGTCCAAGTCGGCGGGCACGTCCATCTTCAGGACGACGCCAATCATCATTTTGAAGCCACGATCAAAGCTGTCACCGATTCAACCGTCACCGTCGACTTGAATCACCCCTTAGCCGGGAAAGAACTCCTTTTCGACGTTGAGATCGTTGACCTTCGCGAAGCGACCGAAGACGAAATTCAAATGGGCTTCATCCCGCCGGCGGGCTTCTCCGGCGGTTGCGGCGGCAGCTGCTCATCTTGCGGCGGAGGCTGTGGGCATTAATCGCATGAAAAGTTATCGAATTCCAATGATTCCCGGACCCGCCCGCGTCAATCCCATCGCGCATCGGGCGCTCGTCTCGGATTTCGGCGCATCCTATGGAGAGCCGGAGTTTTATGAATTATACGAAACCGTCGGAAAAAAACTCGCCCGACTCATGGGCACGGAAAACGAAGTCCTGATCCAGCCCGGCGAAGGCATGGCGGTTCTTTGGGGCGCGGTCAAGTCGGTTCTCAAGCCCGGCGAAACGCTCTTAGCCGTCGGAACCGGTGTTTTTGGCGACGGGTTCGCCGATATGGCGTCCGCCGCAAACGCGAAAGGCGAGCTCGTATCTTATGAATACGATGAAACGCTATCGGATTTGAGCCGTGTTGAAGACGCAATTAAAAAAATCAAGCCCAAAGCAATAACCGTCGTCCATTGTGAAACGCCGTCCGGAACGCTGAACCCGATCCATGAATTAGGTCAGCTCAAGAAAAAATACAACGTCCCGCTTCTAATCGTCGACGCGGTCGCGTCCATCGGCGCAGCTCCGGTCGATGGGGATGGCTGGAACGCGGACATCGTCCTCGGAGGAACGCAGAAAGCGCTCTCTTTACCGCCGAGCCAATGCTTCGCGTCAGTCAGTCCGACCGCCTGGGAGATTATCCGCGATGTTGACTACGTCGGCTACGAAGCCTTTAAGCCCTACGAAAATCTGGCTAAAACCATGGCTCACCCGAACACGCCGGACTGGAACCAGGTCGAAGCGCTGAACGACGTCTTAGACGATATTCTCGAACGCGAAGGACTCGAAAAAGTTTTCGCACGCCATAACGCTGTTGCGGAATTCGTCCGTACAGAAGTCAGCGCCGCGGGTTACCGTCTCTTCCCGAAAGCGGGAGCGATTTCATCACCGTCGGTCTCTGCGATTTATGTACCGGAAGGACGGACTTTTGACGAGTTCAACGCCGCTGTCCGCGCCGAAGGCATGGGGATCGCCGGCTCATTCGGGAAACTGGACGGTAAAATTTTCCGTCTGGGGCATATGGGAACGCAGGCGACGTTCGAAAACGCCGCTGCTGCGCTCGATATCCTGAAAAAAGTTATCTAACGGCACAATGCGTTTCGCGAACGTCGTGATTATCGGCGCCGGTTTAGGCGGTTTAGCGGTCGGGATTCGGCTCGCCGCCGAAGGTTCGCATGTTCAAATTTTTGAAAAGAATGAGCGCGCCGGCGGCTGTTTAGCGTCGTTCGAACGGAATGGATTTATTTTTAATCAAGGCGCGGAAATGATTACCGCGCCTTTTCTTCTGGATCAACTGTTTGAATCCGTCGGACGCCGGCGTGTCGATTACTTCAAGCTCGTCGAAACTTACCCCGTCTTTCAGGCGCTTTGGCCAAACGGTCGACGTTTCGCCCTCTATCCGTCGGTCGAAGAAACGCTCACCTTAAACGAATTTTGGGAACCCGCCGATAAAGCCGCCCTCGAAAAACGCATTCGCGAAAACGACGCAATTTTCGACCAGTTTTTTTTCGACTATTGCGGGCGCCCGGTCGATGAACGGTTTCTCTCTTTCCGGAATAACGGATGGTTCCGCCGCCTTGACCCGAATCAGTCCTGCTACGACGCGGCGCAAAAAGCTTTCACGTCCGTCGAAATGCGCCAACTCATGGGGTTTTGGCCGCTGCTCGCTGGCGGCGATCCGCGGAAAGGAAGCCAACTTTTCCGTCTCGTTCCGCAGCTCTTTCACCGCTGGGGAGCTTCCGCGCCTATCGGCGGCACGCAAATAATTATTGACAGCCTCGTTCAACTATTAAAGGAAATGGGCGGAGAAATTCAATTCAACGTCGCCGTCCAAAACGTCCAAATCCAGAATAAACGCGCAACCGGCGTCCGCCTTGAAGACGGTTCCATTCGGCAAGCGGACGTCGTTATCTCCGACGCCGACGCGCTCACGACTCATTATCAACTCATTGATTCGGATCGCACGAAATACGAATCCGTCAAGGAGGCACAGAATCTCCGCCCTGGAATGAGCGCGTTTATCTATTCAATCGGCTTCAAAGGCATTCTTCCCGAGCGGATCCCGCTCGCTGGAACGAATATCCTTTTCCCGAATCACTACGAGGACTACCTCGACGACGTTTTCAAGTGGGGGACGCTTCCCGCCGACCCGCTAATTTGGTTTCGGATTCCGACGAAGACGCTTCCGGATCAGGCGCCGCCGGACCATGAATCCATCATCGCGATTGTCCCTGTCCCCAATACGCTCAACGGTCAGGTCAACTGGGAACAGCAATCATACGCCTACCGCAGCCTGATCCTCGATCGAATCGGTTCTCTCTTTCCGGTCGGATTGCGCCCGCGCATGATTTCGGAAAATTTCCTCGACCCGCTCGGAATAGAACGCTGGCTGGGCTCCTGCGGGGGGGCGATGATGTCTGCGCTGCCAACGCTGCGCCGCGATGGACAGATCCGCCTTTCCAATCGCCGCCGCGACATTGCTCGGCTTTACCTCGTCGGCGCAGGTGCGCACCCGGGGGGATCGATCCCGGGCGTTCTTTTAGGTGCACAGACGACCGCCGACTTAATTAAAATGGACATCGGCTGATAAAAAAATCGATCGTCATCCGACGATCGACTGATAAAAAACTTCTATTCGCGTTTGAACGCTCGACGCTTCGACGCGCTCGCGTATGATCTCCCGATTTAAAACCGCTGCTTTCTCGCGCATCGTCTCATTATACATCGCGCTCAAAATTGCGTTCGACAGTTCGTCCGGTGAATCCGGATCGACGAGCAGTCCATTCACACCCGGCGTTATCCACTCCCGCAGCGACTCAATATCGCCCGCAATCGGGAAACAGCCGATCGTCATCGCTTCCAACAATGAATTCGGAGTGCCGTCATGCTGGCTGACCGAAATCGTCATCCGTGCGCGGCGGAACAGCGACCAGAGGTCCGCCTGCGGAAGCGATGGCAGCAGCATGACATTCCGTTCGATTTTCAGCGTCCGAACCCAGTCCTGGGCTTCCGGCTGATTCGCCATCGCCGGACAGACAAACAGAGCGCTCGGAAACTGCCGAACGACCGCAGGAATCGCACGGAAAAATGTGTCGTTCCGGACGGAGCCGGGACGGAACCCGCGCGGATTGATCAAGATATCACGATTCGGCGGAAGCCGGCGCAGGATGGGCGTTTCTTCCTCGGAAGCCAAAATCAGGCGCGGAATATCAATTCCGCCGTTCCCCGGGAGAACCGCGTTCGGCTTCACCGCTGCGAACCCAAATTCACGCGCCAGCCGCAGGTCGCGCCGTGTATCAGCGGCGAGTCCGTTGATCCGTTCGAGCGTCCGCCGGGTCAGCGCCACCATTCCCGCCGAGCCGCGCGCATGAAACGTCAGGTCATTTCCCCATATCGACGCCGCTACCGGATAGCGCGTCGACGCGTAAGACGCGACCATCCCCTCATACGGGATGCGCAGAGCATGAATCAAATCCGGTTTAACGTTTTGCGCAATCGCCGCAAAACGCTGCCCGCTCAGCGGAACGGAGATCGGCGCCAGTTGGTAGCGAAATGAAAGGAACGTATTGCGGAACCTTCGGACCAACGCTCCGCGCAGACCATCGACACCGGTGCGCGTCGTCCGAGCTTCTGCGTCGGATTCTTCTTTCCGTTCTTCTTCGGCGGACGAAGCCGCAGTATTTGCGTTCGATTTTCTTCCCGGCGCGAAGTTCGAAAATGCAACAGGAAGAATTTCAAAGCCAGCTAAATCCGCCGGTTCCTCGCAGGGATAGCTCGACACGAGATGAATTTCGTGACCCAATTCGCGCACCGCCGCCAAATAGCGAATCGTCGTCGGGCTGCGTCCATCGGCTAAGAATAAAATCCTCATCGCGGTTTTCCCTCCCCCGTCACGAACCGTACCGCTTCGACGAAACGATCCGTCATCGCTTCCAGATTAATTTCATCACGGACGATCGCAAACGACCGCCGTCCCATCGCTCTCAGCCGCGTTGGATCGCGCAGCAACTCAGCAATCGAAGCTGTCAGCGCTGCGCCGTCGCCAGGCGGAATCATCCGCCCATTATCAGCCCGGATCAGATCCGCCTGAGTCCCGTCCGCTTCCGCGGCGATAACCGGCAGCCCGTTCGCCATGGCTTGCTGAAGCGCGAGTCCGCCCGTTCCCGGGAGAACGAATAAATCCGCATTCGCGAATTCCGCTTCCAACGCCTCTCCGTAAAGCGCGCCAGTAAAGACCGCGCGCGGATAACGCTCCCGCGCATACGCTTCGAGCTTCGTCCGCTCCGGACCATCGCCGACGATTCGGAGCACGGGATAAAATTCATCTTCAAGCGCGGCACAGCTCTCTATCAGCAGGTCAATGCGCTTCCGCGCCTGAAGCCGTCCTACGGATAAAAGGACCGGACCGTCATTTCCGTACGTCTCCGCCCGTTCCGGCGTATCCGTTCGAGTCGGACGCGGTGAAACGGCGTTCTTTGCGACGAAAATCCGTTCCGGGGCAATACCAGCCGCCGCATACGTTCCCGCGCCAGTTTCGCTATACGTGATCAGCGCGTCGAAAGATCGAAGAAAAGCACGCTTAAGCGGATGATCCCAGCCGCCAGCGCCTAAGCCCCAGCCGATCACCGGGCGTCCCCGCCGCTTCATCCAGGAAATCGCGGCGAGCGTCGTCAAATAGCGAAAATTCCCCTCACAAATCAAAACATCCGGATTTTCGCGTTCGAGCCAATCCAAAACATTCCGCTGAATACAAAGATAAAGCTTCCCTTTTAAAATTCGGCTGAATAAATGGACATTTTCCGCAGGGAAATGAACCGCGCGGGTGGGCATCCGTGATTCGTCGATCATTTCCTCAACCCGGGCTTTTCCAGCGAAAAGCGTCACACCGCCGTCAAAGCGCCCCGCCAATTCGTCGAAGAACGGGACACGGTAACCCGCCAAAACACGTTGAAGAATCCCTATTTTCATATCCCGCCTTGATCCTTAATTCTAAATTTACGGTCGAAACGGTCCTCGGATTGATTTCCGATGATTCCCGATGATGATCATGGAATGACCTTAACTTCAGATCCAGTCTCCGTCTTGACGACTTCAATGCGCGATTGGAACGCATCCTTGAGCTCGTCCAAATGCGTAATGACGAAGATTTTTTCGTAGTCGTCCTGAATCGTATGGATCGCCTGAATCAACCGCTGACGTCCTTCGGCGTCCTGTGAGCCGAAACCTTCGTCGATAACGAGAAGCTGGAGTCGCGCGCCCGCCCGTTTCGTCAAGAGAGCCGATAACGCCAGGCGGATCGCGAAATTCACCCGAAACGCCTCACCGCCGGAAAAAAGCTCGTAGTCGCGTGCACCACTCTCATCATGGATAATAATATCAAGTGTTTCGCGCGCATCCTTCCGTTTTTTATCCTTATACTCGCCCTGCGTCGTCAGCCGGACCGACATTCGGTCTTCAGTCAGCTGACCCAAAATTCGATTCGCGGTTTCCTCAATTTCGGGAAGCGCTTCGTCAATCAGCAGCGCCGGAATCCCATTCGATGAGAAAGCTTCGTTTAACTGCGTGACGAGACCCAACTCCTGATAAATCGCTTTTTCGCGTTCAATCAACTTCGATTGCTGTTCCTTTTGGTCATGGATCGCGTTGAGCCGCTGCTCCGCCGCGCCGAGACTCGTTTGAACCCGACGCAGTTCAATCTGCGCCGATCGTTTTTCCGCTTCCGCGGCGCCGACGTCCGGTAAAGCCAGCCTTAGCGTCTCCAGCTCAGCCCGTTTTTCATTCAGAACATCCATCCGTCCGTGATAGTCAAGCCGATCCTTTTCGAGCCGCTCGCCGCGCTCGTTAACGTCACGCTCGAGATGACCGAGCGATTCAGCGGCGCGTTCAACCGCGTGAAACGCGGATTCAGCGCCAGCTAACGCAGCCGCCCGCGCAGCAGCCGCTTCATGAGCCGCCGCATCATAGGACAACGCCGCCAGCGAAGCCCGTGCGTCAGCGAGTTTCTTTCGCCCCGCTTCGCCAAACGCGCCATTTTCGAGCTGCGCCGTTACGCGGTCCAACTCCTCCGCACCGTGCGCCTTCCAGTCCCGCGCATCCCGTTCAAGAGCGTCACGCCGTGCAATCAGCGGCGCCTGTTCGCGAATCAGCTGATTTTTTCGACTTTCGGCATCCCGAACGGAAATAAGCGCCGTATTTAGTCGGGATTTTTCTTCGTCAAGTCTTTTCTTTTCGTCCTCATTCGCACGGTAGCGATCGCCCAACGCCGTTCCCTGCGCGGTCAGTTCAGCCGCATATTCAGCGCAATGAGCTGCGTCTAACTCCCGTCCGCAGAATGGGCAAGGTGCGCCCTCCGCGGATTGAAGTTTTTCAAGCTTCGCCTTAAGCTCATGCATTTTTTCCTTGAGCGCTCGATTTTCAGCGGAGACGCTGTTCATTCGATCTGTAACTTCGTCGAGCTCATGCTGCGTCGATTCACGCCGCGAAATCGTCGTTTCAGCCTCAGTAATCGCCTCATCGAGCGCCGCCCGTTTCACCGCATCGGCTTCGACCTCGGCGCGTTTCACCGCCAATTCGTCCCGCCGTTGAGTCAGCGCCGTAAGCGTCCCTTTCAGCGTCAGTTCGGCGAGCGCGATTTCATGCGCCGCGTCCTGCTCCTGTTTCGTGAACGATGTAAAGGCGCGAAAAGCTTCGTTGAAAGCTTCGAGCTGCGTCCGAATCGAGCGCAGCGCCTCATAATCGGCACGGACCGTTTCCGCGGTTTCAAGCGTTTTCCGTGTCATTTCGAGGTCATGGATCCGCGCATCGAGAACCCGCTTATCACTTTCGATTTGCTTGAAGCGCCGATCCGTTTCAGCTTCCAGCGCGGCAATGTCTGCGGATTGGGTTTTGAACTGCGCTTCGGCGGTCTGCGCTGTTTGATATTTCTGATTCGCGAGGTCAAATTTCGCCTGAATCGCCGTAACGCTCGTCAAAAGCTCTTCATATTCCGCTTGAAGGATCTCTTCTTTCGCGATCTCCGCGCCGATGGATTCTAACTGATCCCCCGCCGCTTTCTTCTCCGCTCGGAGTTCGCGCTCACGCTCCTGCGTTTTTGACTTATAAACTTCCCAGATTTGGAGATTCAGGATCTCGCTCAGAATTTTTTTTCGTTCGGTCGCGTTCGCACGCGTGAATTTATCCGCCTGACCCTGAAGAAAGAAGGACGCGTTCACAAACGTATCGTACCCAAGCCCTAACAAATCCGTAATTTTCGAATCCGTCCCGCGCTTGTTCTGCTCCGTGAGCAGCGTCCATTTCCCCGTTTCTGCGTTAAACGCGGAAAATTCGCCGATTTGCGTCCGACCCAGCGGCTGCTTTCGCAGGATCTGATAAAGGACGCCTTCATACTCAAATTCAAACGTGACTTCCGCCGTCGGCGGGTTCCCGCGCGTCCCGCCTTGCGCGGCGAGCGTCGAATTAATCACCGATTCATTCGATGAACCGCGGAATTTTCCAAAAAGCGCCCAGGTCATCGCGTCCAGAAGCGACGACTTCCCCGCGCCGTTTTCACCGGTGATACAGGCGATATGCAGCGGGGACAAGTCAATTTCGACACGCTCCCGATACGATAAGAAACCGCTGATAACCAACCGGCGCGGGATCATGCTTCATCCTTCCCGTCTTCCGTCGGTTCTTCCGGCTGGACCGTCTCCGACTTCTCGTCTTCCGCTTCTTCGCGCGTAACTAAAACCTTATCAACGCGGCGCCCGTCCATGTCCACAACTTCAAATCGATATTCGCCGACCTGAAACGAGTCGCCCGCTTTCGGGATAAAACCGAACTGCGAGAGCATGAAACCGGCAACCGTCTGATAATCGACCCGCTCCTGATCCGCTAATTCGTCAATCCCCAACATGTCTTTCATGTCTTCGATATCCAGCCCGCCGTCAATCAGCCATGAGCCATCGTCGCGCGTCACGATTTCCGGTTCGTACGTTTCGTCATCAGAAGACGGTATTTCGCCGACGAGCTCCTCTAAAATATCGACGAGCGTAACCAGCCCCGAGAAACCGCCGTATTCGTCCAGGATGATCGCCGCCTGCTTCCCTGATTTTCGGAGAGATTCGAGCGCGGCGAGCGCCGGTGTCGATTCGGGCAGGTACAACGGCGTATCAATCAGTTCATCCAAGCAAACTTCTTCACCCAAAATAAAGCGATCCAATATTTTCTTCGCGTTCAATATTCCCAATACGTTATCCGCACCGCCGCGCACGACCGGGTAATAGGAATCGTTCGACTCGCGGATCTCGTCTAAAATTTCCTGCGTTGACTCGTCTAAATCAACCCAGGTCACATCCGTCCGCGGCGTCATCATGGCATGAACCGCGCGATCACTCATCCGAAAAACGGACTCGACAATATCCTGTTCCGTTTCTTCGAAGACGCCGGATCGCTTCCCTTCCTCGATCATGACTTTGACTTCTTCTTCCGAGACCGCTGGTTCCTTATTCTCCTGAACGCCTAAAAGCTTCAATCCCAGGTCGGTCGAAAAACTCAGGAAAGCGACGATCGGCTTCGAAACCCGCGCGATCGCCGTCATCACGCCGGATACGTTCAGTGCAATTTTTTCGGGGGATGCGAGCGCGATGCGTTTCGGGATGAGTTCGCCAATCACCAGCGAAAAATAAGTCACCAGCAGCGAAACAATCAGCACCGCAATCGAGTCGGCGAACCGCGAAACCGAAGCAACCTGGGCAATGACCCGGGCAAGCGGCGCGGAAAAAGCGACGGACCCAATCGCACCCGTGACGACCCCGACAAGGGTGATCACGATTTGAATCGTCGAAAAGAAATCCCCCGGATTTTCGGCAAGATCAATCGCCGTCTGTGCCTTACGGTTCCCTTTCGCGACTTCGCTTTGAAGCTTGGACTTCCGGAGCGAAACGACCGCCATTTCGGTCATAGAAAACAAACCGTTAATAATCAATAGAATAAATAATAAGATAATTTTAGACCCCATGGTACTCGCCTTCTGCGTCCGTCAATCCTGTACCGCGGCGAAGAACGGCGCCGCTGCGTCTTTTAACGCCTCAATTTCCGCGTCCTTCCGCCCCTTTGCTTCAAAATATTTATGAAGTAAGTCAACTTTACTCAACCCGTTAATCGGAACGCTCGATGAAATACGCTGACGTGTCGA
Organism: Flexilinea sp.; assembly: GCA_034430135.1. GTDB lineage: Bacteria > Chloroflexota > Anaerolineae > Anaerolineales > Anaerolineaceae > Flexilinea. Next base: position 11,054 of record DAOUFB010000192.1, read on the forward strand.
GCGAATCGGCAGTCGGATCAAGTGAAATTCATGCGCATTCTTCATCCATTCCCGCAGCTCGCGCGGTTTCAACTCCGCTTCCCACTCCTCCGGATACCGAATCGCCAGCCGTATCATCGCGCCTTCCGCCCAATCCGGGTTCGGCAAAGCGCGGTAAATCTCGTCCATGAACGTTGACTGAGATTCAATCGTAATTTCCCGATTATAAAACCGCCGTCCATCGAGCGGGATAAATTCGTAGTCGGCATGCCCCGGGCGAAGTTCAGCGAGGATAAAACCCTTCTGTTCGCCGGATTCGCCGAAGTTGACCCGTTCAATTGAGCCGGAATACACGACTGGCGGCTGGTTGCCTTCATTCAAGTCCTGAAATTTATGAATATGCCCCAGCGCGGTATACGTAATGCGTTCATCCCGGAGAAGCTTTAACGGGAGGGTAACTTCCGCGCCAAGCGTAATCATCTGCTGATTCGGGAACGAAGCGCCGGAAACCGAATAATGCGCCATGACGACGAGCGGAAGCGACGAATCAGCGCTGGCAAGGAGCGGCTCGATCCATTGAATCAGAGAAACCTCGAGTTTCGCCGCCTGATCCGCCTGAGATTCATTTGCCTCATGGGCGCCGAGGACGAGCTTCGACCGCGATATCCAGGGAATCGTAATCACCTGAATCGGGACACCGTCCAGATCTTCGGGACGCCAGAGTTTCGGGCGTTCGCCGCCTAAATGCAGGTAGGGAATGTTGAACGAGGCAAATTCCTGAAGCGCGTCGGCTTTCGTCGAAGTCGGCGTAATATCGTGGTTCCCGGGGATCATCAGCGTCGGAATCTTCGCCGCCGAAAGGCGCATCATCCGCCGATCCCACTCACGTTGGAACGTCGGCGACGGTATCGCGTCACGGTACGCATCGCCCGCGAAAAGAACCAGGTCGACCCGTTCGGAAATCGCGCGGTCAATGATCGTGTCGAATGCTTTAAGATAATCGAGCGTCCGGATAGCGAAGCCGCTCGCTGCGTCCCGCTTTCCGCTCGTGACCATGTCAATATGTACGTCAGCGAAATGAAGAATTCGGACGGACATCAGATTCCCTCCCGATAACCGTTATAAACCGTTGTTTGCCTTCGCTGTTTCACAGGCGCCAAAACCGGGATGAATATCGAGACAGGTTGCAAGGTCATTCTGCGCATCAGGATACTGACCCAGCGCAATAAACGCCATAGCGCGCCAGTAATATGCCTCTTCAAGGTACGGTTCCTTCGTGCTCGCAATCGCCATATCCGCCAGATTAATGACGTCCTGATAACGACCGCTGTAATAATAGGCGAGATAGGGTCCTGTCCGATACCAAATCATCCGATACGGGCGGCGTTTAGGCTCAATCAGCGTATAAGCCTGAAACGCTTCATCGAACGATGCTGCGCCGCCGGCGTAATCATTGAGGTCGACCAAAGCGTCCCCGCGGTTAAATAACGCGTAAAACCGCTGTTCATCCGTGACAGCGTCCTCGACTTGCTTGTTGGTAAAACGGTAGGCGTTTTTGTTTGCCCATTCGTTGTTCGTATATGGACCGAGGAGCTCGTAGAGTTTCGCTTCCAAATCGGGGGGGTACACGATGATAAAGGCGTTATTGAACGAAATCCACTCCTCCGATAGCTGGGCATAATCGACGCGCCAATTCGGCTCATAATATGAATCCTGAACGATCCACTGCCGCGCGGAGTCATCGTAGCCAGATACGACATTAAAATGTCCCATCCAGCTCAGCGTTCCGTCGACTTCCTGCATGAACGCGCCTTTTTCAATCATCACCGGGAAATCGTTGACAATGAGCTTTTTAATCAACTCGTCCGTCCCCGCCGTCCGCAGGATGGCGCGGTACCCGGTTTGCGTCAGAACGAACTCAATCATTTCGCTCGGCATGACGTTTTTATCTTTATCGAAGGGTTTTAGCCATTTTCCCGCAACCGATCGATCGCCCTTCCATCCCCAATACTTCAGCGCCATGGACAGGTTCGTCGGTCCGCAATAGTTCCAGATCCCATGCTGAGTTTCGTATATCACGCCCGGAATCATATACGACGAAGGAAGCGGATAAGGCGTCTCGGTCAGCGTCGCTGTCGGCGTTACCGTCGCGGTCGGGGCCGCGGTATCTTCCGGTTTTAGCGTCGCGGTGGGAACGGTCGCCGTTGGTTCCGGCGTTGAGGTATGCGTCGGGAGCGCGTAAAGAGGAATCGACGCCATCGCGGTCTCCGTTTGCGCCTCAATCGGGATAAATACATGCTCTCCCGGATGATTGGTCATGAAGAAAATTCGAGTTTTCACCTCGTCAATTTTCCCCAAGATGATCGAACGAACCGGCGTAAGAAATCCGACGACTAAAACAAATACAACAATCAGAAAAAAGAATAAAATGGGTCCGTATTCCCGCTCTGAATCCATAGATCTATACAAAAGCCCGTTCGCGCGAACCTCAGTTCTGACGCGGACTGAACCGTCGAGTCCTTCTAATCTTGAGAATCCTCTTCATCGCTCGAAACGACGACTTTAACGGATTCCGGTTTAACACGAAGCCAGAGCGTGATTTTCTGACCTTCGTCGGTATCAAAGGCGCGGGCAGCGATGATCGGAACTTCATGTTCCCCATATTCATTCCGGTAATGGAGCATCATCGTATCCTGTTGATTCCAGGTCTGATGACAGCGTTCAATTAAGCCAGTTCCGTTCATCGTTCTTAAATGGGTCAGAACGACGTCATGTCCGCCCGTGCCATTAATCAAAGCGCTTGCCCAGGATCCCTGGACGGCTTCAAACGTCGGTTCTGGTCCTTCAACAATTGAAATTCTGTTATTCATTCGTCTTTTCCTATGACGTTTATCTTACCATAGGTTCGCTATCCGTTTTACTCCTCAAATCTGTTTCAATGAAGGCAGCTTCACCGAAAAACAAGAAAGGAAGACAGCCTCACCGAAAAATAAGAAAGCCGCGCGTCCGTACTCCCCGCGCGGCTAATCAACCAAATTTGAGTCAGCCTTGACTTATTCTTCCCCTTCGTACGCCATCTGAACCATATCTTCAAGCAGGATCTCCAGCGCCATCGAATGGCTGCAGCGGCCGCGCGATTGGAAAAATTCACAATCGCAATTCCACCGACCGTTATCGTAGGAAACAATATGCGCACTGTTTGCGCCATTCACTGAACATTCAAACTTCCGAATCGTAAACCGTTCACGGTCCTTCGCGTAAGCCTTGGCTTTTTCCATTTTATTGACCATCGCGTAATCCATACTTAAAATTCCTCCATTTTTTTCTAAAAATCAGGATTTTTACTGACCGGTTCGAATCTCGGCGCTGAACGTCCGCCGAATCCGAACGATGAAACCGAACCCGTTCCACCGCCGGAACAAACAACCTTTCTTTGGGTATAGTTTACCACACGAACCGAGAAAATCAGGGGAGTTTTTCCCATGCTTCCCGAATTTTTTTCCAGCTTTCTTCGAGCGATTCCGGAATCACGCGCGAGTTCGCGACCGTCGTCATGAAGTTCGCGTCAGCGGTCCAGCGCGGCAGAACATGAAAATGGAGATGTTCCGCGATGCCTGCGCCCGCAGCCTGCCCCGTGTTATTGCCGATATTGATGCCGTGCGGCTTGTAAACCGATTGAAGGACGAGCTGAGCCTTATTGATCAGCTCCATCATCTCAACGCGCGTCTCCATTGGAAGTAAATCCAGCTTCGAAACATGCTGATAAGGAATGATGAGCATATGCCCATTGTTGTACGGGTAGAGATTGAGAATAACGAACGCAGTTTTGCCGCGATGGATGACGAACCGCGCCGCATCGTCGCTGTTAGCCACCGCTTCGCAAAAAACACACGCCGTCTCAAGTTTCTTTTCCTCCCGCGCAGTCGCCTCACTCAAATAGGAACTTCGCCAGGGCGCCCATAACGTTTCCATCATCATTATCTCCCTCTTAAAGCGTGATAACTTTGGCAGCGAGCCGCTGCGCTTCGAGAATGTCCGTCATGCCGCCGACGATCCCGACCTGAACCGCATCGGTCAGCCCAAAATAATTTAAGCAAGTCGCGCAAAGAATCAAACGCACGCCCTCCGCTTCCAACGCTTTCAACGAATCGAGGACCGGCGAACCGGTAACCGCCAACTTAACCCCATCCGCATAAAAGCAAATCGCGTTAGGACGCAGTCCTTCTGTCTCGCTCATCAGCTTAAAATAGGTCGTGATCAGTTTCGTTTTCAGCTCAGCAGGTGCTTCACCCATCCCTTCGCGTGTGATTAAAATGGCGCTGTCTTTCATGCCGTTACACTCCTGTTCCGTTAGATTGTCCTGTAATTGTACTTTGGATTCCAAGCTGCGCCTCGAAAGAAACAAAAACTCGCGTCCCGGAAGACGCGCCGATCAACTATAATTCAGGGTATGGAACCCGCGCTTTACCCCTATCAAATCATTGAACGATATGCGTCCTCAAAAAACGCGTCTTATTTCCGCGCGACCCGAGCCGATAACGGCGCTGACACCTACCTCCGCGTTATTCCGATCAGCTCATTTTCCGGCGCGAACGAACTTCTCTCGCTTCAACTCACGGTTCAGAAACAATCCGCATTCCGGCACCCATCGGTCATTCCGCTCGGGCTGCCCGACGTATCCGCCAACGGCTTAATTCTGAATCAGGCATACGTCACCGGCAAATCGCTTTCCGATACGCTGAAAGATTCCGGACGTCCCATGGCGCTCGAGGACGCGTTCTCCACTGCCTACACCGTCATTTCTGCGCTCGCCGCGCTCCATGGTCAATCTCTGGCGCATGGATCTCTGACCTCGAATCATATTCTCATCACCCCGGAAGAAGAAGTCTTCGTCTCGTTCCTGCCGCTTCCGAACGATTACGATAGCAAGATAAAACGCTACCGTCACACCGGGACAAACGCAGAAACACCGAATCCGCGTGACGACGTTTTCGCCTTGGGTGTCGTGCTTACTGAGATTTTTACCGGGCTGATTCCTTACGGCGGATCGGTCGCTGATTCACATCGCAACGCCAATAAGTACTACGAGTATTATGAATCCGGACTGGCGAATCTTGAAGGATTTCCTGCCCGGGACGTCGCAGACCTGATTCTCAGCTGCCTATCACCGGATAAAAAAAGCGGGCTCGGAAACGCGATCGACGTTTTCAACCGTTACCGCGTCATTCTCGAGCAATGGACGAACGACGGGAATATTCTCCCAGCCGCCAGTCCGCGTCCCGCCCCGCAAAAGAAAGACTCGAAAAAAGTTTTTCCAGCGAATCCGAAGCCGAAGGCACGGTCCGCAGACGACTCGGATACGAAACCGACCGTCCGCGTTCCCGCTTACCAGATTAGCGACTATGAGCCAAAAACCCGACGAAAAAAAATATTCGCCGGACTGCTGACCGCGCTTCTAACGGCGGCGGTCGCGATCGGAGGTTTCTTCCTTTACCGCGCTTTGAGCCGGGTACCGCTCGGGGACCGTCCCGATTACAAAGGAACGATGGCGGTTCTCAACGTGACCCAAACCGCGCTTTCTGAACGCGCTGCAATCTTATCCAAGGGCGGTTCCGACGGCGCATCCGGTACGGGCGCGAATAGCGCGCCGAACGCCGATACCGCCGCCATGGTTCAGCCCACGGCAACCTCAATTCCCGCAGCACCGATTCGGAACGATGTCGGCGCCGCGCTGCGCTGGATCAAAGACAATCAGGAGATGGTTTTCGTTCCCGGCGGCGCGTTTTACATGGGGCTCGACGGTTCATTCGGCTTCAATCTTCCGGTACTTTCGCCGATGACCTCGGTCCAGCTCAACTCATACTGGATAGATCGGAGCGAAATCAGCGCGGGGCAGTACCGCCGCTGCGTCGAATCCACAATTTGCGCCGAACCGAAAGACGAACGCTTCCCGACGGATGACTCGCTTCCCGCGGTCGGGATCGCCTGGGCGGACGCTGAAGCGTATTGCCGCTGGGCAGGGAAACGCTTACCCTCCGAAGCCGAATGGGAAAAAGCCGCGCGCGGAACGAACGGCGCACTTTGGCCATGGGGAAACGACAGCCCATACACGCAGGCGGCGAACGAAGAACTGAGCGCGGTGCATAGCGTTTCCGCGGAATCGTTCGACGTCAGTCCTTACGGCGCGCTCTCGATGGGCGGGAACGTCGCGGAATGGACAAATGACTTTTTTACCGCTAACCGCGTCATGCAGGACGGCATGGAAAATCCGCAGGGACCGCTCTCCGGAACGACACGGACCGTCAAAGGCGGTTCCGCCGCCGATGCACAGGTTGAATCCGGCTGGCTTAGCGCGAACCGTTTTGGCGTCGAGGGCTCGAATCCTCAGCCGTACGGGTTCCGCTGTGCCGTCAGCAGCGGGGATATTAACGAAACGCTCGCGGTCGGTTTGCCCGACGCCGTAGCGACGGCGCCGATGAGCGCACTCAATACGAAAACGGCGGGATGCACGGAATTGGTCGGTTTCGTCGCCGACGTGACCGCCGATGGTCAGACGTTCCGGCAAGGCGAAACGATGACCAAGACTTGGCGCTTCCGGAACGTCGGAACCTGCCTTCTGAACGCGGATTATCAGCTTATCGCGACCGCCGGTCTTTCCGCCGGATTCCAGCGCATTTTCCGCTTTGGATCAGCGATTGCGCCGGGCGGCGAGGGGGAAGTTACGATATCGTACCCTGCGGTTGGCGTCGGAGCGCACCGCGTCGATTTCCTCGTCGCGAGCCCCTCGGGCATCACCTTTGGACTGGGACCGCAGCAGCGCGGCGCCCTCTGGACCGAGTACACGGTAGAATAAATCAGGCTGAACGCAGCGCTGAGACAGCAGAACGGAGAAATAAAAAAAGATGACGGACGTATCGAAGAAGAAACGCGTCGTAATTATCGGCGCCGGACCGGCGGGACTAACCGCCGGGTTCGAGATTCTAAAAGCTGAACCCGGCGCATACGAACTAATCCTCCTCGAGGAGTCACAGGCAATCGGCGGCATTTCGCGCACGGCAGTTTACCATGGGAACCGCATGGACATCGGCGGACATCGTTTCTTTTCGAAAGATCCGTCCGTGATGAAATGGTGGAACGAGCGGCTCCCGATTCAAGGACAACCCGCCAAAGATGACCTCCTGCTAAAGGCGGAGAAAAACTATGCGCCGGGCGGTCCTGATCCGGAGAAAGAAGACCTTGTCATGCTTCTTCGGACGCGCATTTCGCGGATTTACTCTTTCCGGAAATTCTTCGATTACCCGATTTCGCTTAAATTCCGGACTTTCCGAAATATGGGACTTGTCCGGACGATCGAAGCCGGATTCAGCTATCTCAAAACCTATTTCGTCAAGCTTCCGGAAACAACGCTCGAAAACTTCTACTGCAACCGCTTCGGGCATAAGCTCTATTCGCTCTTCTTCGAATCCTATACGGAAAAAGTCTGGGGGCGCCATCCATCCAAACTCTCCGCAGACTGGGGCTCTCAACGCGTCAAAGGACTTTCTATCCGCAAGATTCTGATCGACATGTTCTCGAAAATCCTCCCCTCCTCGCTCCGAAAAAATCAGAAAGTCGAGACCTCGCTCATCGAATCTTTCTGGTATCCGAAACTCGGACCCGGTCAGCTCTGGGAAAAAGTCGCGGATGATTTTACCGCAATGGGCGGTGAACTGAGAATGGGGACGAAAGCCGTCGGCATCAATCTTCACGCGGGCAAAATCGTCAGCGTAACCGTCGAAGATGAAACCGGAACACGTTCGGAAATCGCCTGCGACGCCGTTTTTTCCTCGATGCCGATCAAAGACCTCGTCGCAGGCATGGGCGAAGACGCGCCGGAAAACGTTCGGGAAATCGCCGCCGGTCTTCCTTACCGCGACTTCATCACCGTCGGTCTCCAGCTGAAAAAACTCGAAATCAGCAACCACACCAAAATCAAAACGGTTCAGAATCGGATTCCAGACTGTTGGATTTATATTCAGGAACCGAACGTCCGTCTTGGACGAGTTCAGGTGTTCAATAACTGGTCGCCGTACCTCCTGAGCGATTACGAGAACCGCGTCAGCCTCGGGCTCGAATATTTTTGCGCCGAGGGCGATGATCTTTGGTCGATGGAGAAAGAAGCCTTCGCTCAGTTCGCTATCGATGAACTCGAAAAAATCGGGATCGCGAAGCGCGAGGATGTCGTCGATTCGCATGTTGAATACGTCAAGAAGGCTTATCCCGCCTATTTCGATACCTACGAGCGGATCGGCGAACTGATTCAATGGTTAAATACGATTGAAAATCTATACTGTATCGGACGCAATGGACAGCACCGCTATAACAACGCCGACCATTCGATGGTAACCGCGTTCGAAGCGGTCAAAAACTTCCTATCCGGCGAACCGTCGAAAGATAATATCTGGAACGTGAACACGGAAAAGGAATATCACGAATCAACGGCGAAAGAAGCGGCGAAGTAACTGAAGCTCTTCGACCCGAAGCAGGAAGCATATTCCGCCGTAGACCAGCAGCGCGCCGCCGATTCCTCCCGCGAGGTAAAGAAGCGGCGCGAGACCTTTAAAAAGCGCTTTCCAGAGGAGAATAAAAAGGCTCATCCCGACCGTCGCCGTCACGCTCTGACCTATCGCCTGGATCAGGATCTTTCCGTCGAGACCGTTGATCCGCCGACGCATTAACACGAGCAGCGCAATCATCTCCAATCCGGTCGCGATTGAGTTCGCTAGCGCGACACCGCCATGCGCAGGGAAGCCAACCCCCGCGAAAACGCGCGTCAGCCCCAAACTCAGTCCCATATTCAGCGCCATGGCGATGAAAAGAACGATGACCGGCGTCTTTGTATCATGAACCGCGTAAAAAGCGCGCGACACGACCTCAACGACCGAATGAAAAACCAGTCCCACGCTGTAACAAACCAGCGCGCACTGCACCATTTCCGACATATTCGATCCAAAAGCGCGGCGTTCAAAAATGAAACGGACAATATCGAGCGAAAAAAGTATCAGCCCAGCCGTCGCGGGAAGCGCCAAAAAGAGAACGAGCCGAAGCGTTCCCGCTAACGCCCGCCGCATTGCGCCGATCTCTCCGCGCCCGGCAAGCACCGAAAAGCGCGGGAGCGACACGGTCGCAACCGACTGCGCAATTGCCGCCTGAGGCATCAGCATGATCGAGAGCCCGAGGCAAATCGCCGTAATCGAACCTTGAGCCAAAAACGAAGCAATGAAATTATTGACGAGGAAATTAAGCTGAACCGCGGATGCCCCGATTTGACGCGGGATCATGAGCCGAATCACGTCGCGAACCGCGCGATCCGCCAAGCCGAATCCGGGGAAGTAGCGCCGTCCATGGATTCGGAAAAGTCCGGGGAGCTGCGCGAGAAAATGCAGTGCGGCGCCTAAGACTGCGCCGTACGCCAAACCATGAATCCCGAACGATCGCGAAAGAAAAAGAACCCCGATCAGAATCCCGACTTGATACATCGCGGGCGCTAAACCGGGAAGAAGGAAATTTCCATTCGAATTTAAAATCCCCATCATCAAGCCGCTGACCCCGAAAATCAGGATCGACGGAAGCTGAATCCGAAGCAGTTCCGCCGTCAGCTGCTGCATAGCCGGGTCATGCGCCGCAAGA
>DAOUFB010000193.1:0-21675 GCA_034430135.1 Flexilinea sp.
GAAAGCACCTGAGACGTTACATAGCCTGTTTAGAGGACGTAAAACCCAGCGACCCATTCTGGCTGACACTGGATGGTGAACCCCTCGGGCTGGATGGTGCACGGGAAGTCATCCGCCGCGTTCAGCGTCAGGCCGGATTATCCAAAATCCACGACTTTCACGATTTCCGCCGCTGCTTCGCGATCGAGCGCAAACGGAATGGCGACGACGATATAACGATTAGCCGCGCGTTAGGACATTCATCCCTTGAGGTGACGAAACGCTATTTGGCATTTACAGAAGACGACGATCGCAGCTTTGCATTACGCTCAAGCCCCATGGATAACCGGAAGAAAAGATAAGGGCGGACACTTAAAATCCGCCCCGTCTTCTATCGCTCCTCGTACCGCCTTAGCAACTCCAGAGTCTCCGCGTCATCCAGAATCTCCTCCAGCCGGCAGCCCAGCGCAAGGCATAGCCTCAGCAGCGTTGACAGCTTTGCACCGTTGATGTCGCGGAATCCCTGCTCATAGTGTTGGAGCACGCGAACATTTACCTCTGCTTCTCTCGCTAACGAGCCTTGCGATAACCCTCGGCTTTCTCTAACTGCTTTCAATCCGTTTTCACTCATAATTTGATATAATGGCAGGTGGGGCGGGTGGTTGCCCGCCCCGGTTGGTTACTTCTTGCGGATGTGGATGATTAGCTTTTCCACTTCAAATCGATTGTCAAGTTCGCTGAAAACTTTTTCGATAACCGCAAGAAGTATTTTTATAATAACTTCTGCCATTTTCTATCTCCTTTCTTTTCAAAGTGCCGAGGTGATTTCCTCAACCCGTTGATAATTATACATCATATGATATATTAGTCAAGTACTTATATCTAATTAATTACAAAATAAAAAGCGCCCTGAAAGAGCGCTTCTGCTTCATCGGTCGCGTCGTACCGACCTAAAAAATAGCCCCGTCGCCGAGGACATACTCAAGATTCGCCCCCATCACAGAATCGACGACAACCTTCAAAGCCGCCTCGGTCAGCGCCTCGATTTCGTCCATCTTCGAGTGATTGACCCCCAAAACCATGACGCGCCGGACGACCCGGTCATTATTTGCGATGATCTGCTCCATGACCTTCTTCGTATTGGCGATCAGTTTCGCTTTCGCCTCCGGATCGTCATGAGTGATAGTCTCCGGATTGGCATCAACCCAGTAGCGAAGCCACTTGAACAGCTGCATCTGCACCATGTCATAATACTGCTGCGATTTGTATAAATTAATTTTTTCTGCCTGATTCATCTTTCATCTCCTAAATTAAAATTTGATAACAGCGTATCCGCACGCTGAACCCTTACTGCAGCACACCCGCCGCGGCCATCTTCGCCCGAATATCCAGAAATTGCGCCAGCGTCAGTTCTGTGGTGTAAAACGCTGCCGCGGTTACGGTCAAGATACTTTCACTGGGGTAATAAGTATTCAGCATCCCGCCGATAAGATACGGGGAAGCTAAGAACACAGAATCTTCAAGCCCGTGCCCGCCTTTTTCCCGATCTTCCAAAAAAAGCCGCATGCTGACCGGTAAAATCACGGTCAGTCCGCCAGGATAATTGCCCCCGTCGAACCGCTTGTGAGCGTCCCGCCAGTTGAGCGTCAGGTCGTAGCCGATATGGTTTCCGGGACGATCCGTATATCCCTTTTTAAAACACTTGTCTTTCGTTCGGACAATATGCCGCTTTGCCCGCGCGTCGTTTACCCTCCAGTCAATCAGGATCGTCCGGATGTCGTCGCGGTTAAGCAAATCATTATTGGTTAACCCCTGATAGCCGCGCATCGTGAAACCGGTCTCTTTTGCCCAGATTGAAATTCCATTTGCCGAATTGGGGTTTGATAGCGGGTACACTGCCGAGCTGATCTGATTCCGGAGCGCGTCCGCTTCGGTTCGCACGCCCTTGAACTGGTACGCAGCTACGCAAACGGAACTCGGCGCACCGTCGTAGAGCCACCAGCCCGGCTGGAAAAACATCCTCGCGATATTGCCATTGCCGATATATCCCGCCTTGACCTTCCGTGCGACGTTATTCACGCCGATATAAATATTCTTGATTTTGTGTGCGACGTTGTTCACGCCTATGTTCGCCTGCTTCGCCACCTTGAACCTCTATTCGTATTGCAGATAAATCATGCCCGACGACAAAGCGGTAACCCCGGGAATCAATTCGCCCGTCCCGGCCATGATCTGGCGGAAACATATCGCAGCCGGATCAGGGTGATGCCTGTCGGAATACATAAGTCCCAGTATTTGTAATGCGCCTGGGTTCGTTTCTACAATTCGGGTTGTGCATGTTGGATTGCTATTGTGATGAAAATCAATATACCCGCCATGTCCGGAATTTGCCGGAGGATTCATCTCAATAATCGCCGGACGCACGGGCAAAGCCCCGATATTCTCCGGCGTAATCCCCAAATTCGCGCGCGCACCCTCCTTGCTCGTCGCACCCGTACCGCCCTGCTCAATCGGAAGCTTGGAACACGCGCGAACATCCGTCACGTTACTGTTCGCGATCGTAACCGCGCCCGCGTTGACCCGAACCCGCGCCAGTGGAATTTCCCAAATAACCCCCGCCTCCTGCCGCGGTTCAGGCGCCTCCGGACCCGCGCTCGGAACACCGCTGACGACGTCCAACTCCAAAACACTGTTCGGCGCCGCGTCATATCGAGCTCGCGCCACAACCAGGTCAATCCGCGGAAGCGAACCGTGAGCCGCCTGAATCGGAAGCTCTCGGACGCTCCGCGAAATCCCGTAATGCGAATGCACGTAGCAGAACCCCGGATGAACGAAAACCTTCATCCCGCTTGAATTTGCGTACACATTCATCGCCCCGCCGTATTCGATAACAACCTCCTCGGAACAGACGACCCCGTCCGGCTGCGTCGCGTTCATATACTTCGGCCAGTTGACCTGGTCAACCCGCGTCACCCCGTCAAAAAATCCAAATTCATCGAAGTTTATCGCCATGCTCTTACACCCTTTCTAAAATATCAAGCCGCTTCCGAAGCTCCTGAATCGTCCCGTACGTCTTCCCGAGCGTCCCACGCTGAATCGTCCCCACCGTCGGATAAACCGTCTCCAGCCCCGCTCCGTAGTCAATCCGAACCTCTGTCACCGGCGCATTGAAAACGGCGGTTCCCGCCCGAACCGAAACGACATCCCCTAAATCCCAGTCGCGCCGGTAGACCATCCGCGGATTCTCCGTCAGCTCCAGCTCGTACCCCTCCGTCGCCTGCGCTTCCGCTAAAAACGTCTCCGCCGCTTCGTCTAAAATCTCCTGCGGCGTCCGCGGATCATTCGCCTGCTGCTCGTTGGAAATATCCCGCCGATCCTTGATAACCTCGATCCGCCCCCAGCGCGCGATACTCGCCGGATCTTCGCGATAAGAAACCATCCGCGCCGTCAGCTCCCCCTGACCGACGACCCAGACCGCGTTCGCCTTCGGCGCGCTGACCTTTCGCGTCCAGCGTTTCAGCGTCCCGAACTCCCGCGAAAAAATAATCACGTTGGACTTGTCCGTTGGAACGCTGACCGTCGCCGTATACCGTCCGTCGTTTCCGCGAAGAACGTACACCCGAAGCCCCTGCTTTTTCGCAATTTCAGCAACATACTCCCAGACATTCTGAAACCGTGCCTTGAACGTCTCGACCGTCCCATAATTTTTCGCAGCGTCTGCGCCAAATTTCGGAAGGCGTCGGCCGACATGCGCCCCTTCGCCCCCTTGCGAATCAATAAACCTTAAAATCGCGTTCCCGCCGTAATCTGTCAAAACCTGATGGCTCGCCGCCGTGAAATCCAGCCCGACCGGGTCAGGCACTATCGCGCGCCGGAAGATAAGCCCGTTGTCGTCAACCCCATCAGCCGTCCAGCTGACCAGAGAACGGTCGGCGTACGATTCATCAAGCTCCTCGGAAACCTCCGTCACGGTCCCCGATAAAAACGCGGCCCCGTCCCGGAGAACGCTGATCCCGTCTCCGGCATGAAAGGGACAGCCCTCGCCCCGTCCGCTGATGGACCACTTCCCCACCTCGTTCATCCTGAGCGTCGCCGAAAACTTCGTGTACTTCTCGACACGGGTATGGACGCCGCCGCTGACGTCGCGCCGGAAAACCTCATACCCGCTCATGCGCTGAACCCCCGTTCCCGATAGCGAAGGAGAAACCGCGTCGCGTCCGTCGCGTCAACGTAATCTAACTGAAACCGGTTCAGCCCATTGTGAATCGGAAAAATAAGCGACGATTCGAGCGTCAGGATCGGCGTAATATCCGAAACGGCGCCGTCCGCCCGCGTGAGCCAGACCCCGCGCCGCCGATCGCGGCAGTCGATTCGAATCTGCTCCCCGCGCTGAAGCTCGAAAGACGAAGGGAACGCAATCGCAGCTCCGCTGTCGAGCCCCCGGATTCGAATCGCCTTTGCCGGTCCTGTAATCAGAATCTCGGGATAAACCGTCTGACCGTCGTTGACGACCTCTCCAACCGCCGAAACCGAGCCACCACGGAAATATGTCCCCGCGCCAAACCAGAACGCGCCGAAATACAGCCCCGCAGCGCCTGCATCCGATAAAATCAGATTCGTTTCATCCAGTGCGTAAAAATACGGGTCAGACGCATGAAAATTCACGACCGCCTTATAAACGAACGGTTCATCATCCGCAATAGCCTCCAATCCGCCCGCGTAAACGCAGTGAAGATAAGCCTCTTTGCCGTCGCTGCGTGTGAAAACGAGCCGCCCCCAGTCGTGCCGAACCCCATGCTGGAGGACGCGCTCCGCGATACGCCGGAGAACCCCGTCGCGCTCCGCCTGCGTCTTTCCACGGATAACGAGCGGGATCGTAACGTCGCGCGGAAGGACACGCGCCGCAATAGTTTCCGTGTATCCCGCCGCGTACGTTTCATCCGTGTATTCAAGCGGCGGCGCAGCGAAACCCGTCCGTCCGAAAAGCTCCCAGACCGTACGTTGCTCCAGATAATCGTCAAGAATAATCCCGACCCCCGCCGCCGTCTCATACCTGAGCATAGCCTAAAGCCTCCGCTTCCCGAAGCCCGCGCGTGACTCCGTTCCTGATTCGCGCCTCTAAATTCGCATCGCCGTAAATATCGTGAATCTCAATGTTGATGGTTTTGCCTCGCCCGTTTCCGCCGAACGCCTCATCGTTCGAAATGATGATGCCCGAACGCCGCGGTGTGAACAGCTCAGGACCCCGTTCCCCGACGATATACGTCTGACCGGCGGAGACCGGACCGCCCTCGGCTCTGAACGGTGATTTGCCGTTCGCCGTTCCCGGAAGCGGAATACCGCCGTCCATCGCGTTCAACGCCTCAATCGCCGCGATCATCCCGTAAATCGCCGTCGTCGCGGCGTCCATCTGCGCCGCCACGTTCGACGCCGCAGCTGCAATCGGTTCGAGTGCCCCAACTGCTAACCCCGACTTCTCGGATAAGTGCCCGAACGCCGGGACGAGCCGCGAACGGATTTTGACGACCTCTAACTCCATCGCCTCGGTCGTGCTCTCCGTCACCCCTAAAATCTCTCCCAGCGCGTTGAAAACCGAGTTCGGCGCGCCGTATAGAAGCAGCCCGAAATGCGACCAAACCGGCTCGGACTTCCCGACGATATACTGCTCAATCGCCATGAACGTCTCCGTCAGCCCGCCTGCGATATAGTCGGAGAGCGCCGTCAAAGCCTGTAAAAGCCCCGTGCCGTCCTCGCTGTTGATCATCGCAATCAGCCCCAGCCATGCCAGCCCGAAAGCCCCATCCGCGGTGATGATCGCCGCGAACGACGTGAACGCGGGCATAACCGTCGCCGTAATCAGCGACACTAACGTCGTAAACAGGAACGTCATCCCCGTCGCTGCGCCTAAATTCGTGTTCAGAACCGGAATGCTGACGTTCAGTGCTAAAATCTTCTGATTCAGCGCCTCGAACGAATCCAGAACCGACTGCGGAACTCCCGTAAACGCATCAATCGCGACCATGTTTGAGACTTCGACCGTCGCCGTTCCCGCCTCTGCCTGCTCGGTAGAATCGCCGCCGCCGAAAAGCCCCTTGAGCTTATCGCCGACCCAGCCCGTGACAGAATCCCAGGCTTCTTTCAACCCGTTGAGAAACGATTCGATGATCTTCTTCGCCGTTTCCGCTAAATCGACCCCGCCGAAAAAGTCGAAAATCGACTGCTTGAACTCCTCGAACTTGAGCTTGACCGTTTCCCACCAGCCCGAGACCCCATCGCCGACCTTCTTCGCCAGGTCCTTGATGACCTGCGTAAGCCCTAACGCCCCGAACCAGCTCTTGACCGAGCCCCAGAACTCCTCGAACTTGAGCTTGACCGTTTCCCACCAGCCCGCGATTCCCTCCCCGATTTTCGCCGCTAAGTTGAGGACCGCTGTCTTCAGGTCGAAGTTCTCAATATCCGCGATGAAATCATTCTTGAACTGCTGAAAACTCTCCTGAACCCCGTTCCACCAGGTCGAGACCGCCTCCGCGATACGCCCCGGCGCGCTGATGAACCAGTCGAGTATCGGCTGGAGCGCGTTCCCGATAGCCTCGCCAACCCCCGCGAAAGCCCCCGCAATAACGCCCCAGATTGCCCCGAAAATTTCGCCCAGACCTGAAACGATAGACCAGAGCCCCCCGAAAAGCGAACCGAAGAAACCCAAAACCGCTTCGCCGATCGACGCGAAAATCGCCCCGACGCTTGCGAAGAACCCCGAAATTTTCCCCCAAATCTCCGTGAGCCAGCCCGCAATTTTCTGGAAAACTTCCCCGACCTTCTCGAAAAACGGCTTGAGCGTGTTGTTCCAGAAATCGTTCAGAATATCGCGCATCCCGAACCAGTTGTTCTTCCAGGCTAAAAACAAAAGCCCGACAACCGCCGCGATAGCCATAATCGTCCAGCCGATCGGACCCATCCCCACGATAAGCCCCCAAAGCGCCTTCCCTGCTGTCGCCGCAAAACTGACAATCGCCTTCCCTGCCGACGCGAACCAGCCGCCTAATTTCGCGAAAACCGCCCCTAACTTCCCGATCCCTGCGAACGCCGTGAAAATGGCTCGAACCGTTTTGACGACCGAAATGACCTTCAAAACGGTGAGCATCGCAACGCCAAGTCCGCCGATAACCATGCCAACCTTGATAATTCCTGCGATCAGATTGGGATTCGCCTTGACCCATTCGCCAAACCCTTGAACAACAGGTCTCAACCAGTCCAGTAAACCCTGAAACGTCGGTATCAAGGCTTCTCCGATTGCAATCGCGACCTTGTTGAGGTCATTCCGGAGCATCCCCAATTGCGATTTTAGTCCCGCGTACCGCTGCGCCGCCTCTTCCGAAAGCGCCGTGTTCTCCTGATACGCCGAAGTCGAAAGCCCAATCGCCTTCGTCACTAAATCCGTATTGTTCGCCAGCGCTCCGAGCGTCTCAATCTCCCGCATCTGCGCGATACCGAGCGAGTCAAAGACCGCTAACTGCTCGTCGCTCCCTAACTGCCCTAAACCGGAAAGGAACGTCTGGAGCGCGCCGCTCGCGTCCTCCTTGAACGCTTTCGAGAACTCGTCCGCCGTCATGCCCGACGTCTTCGCTAAAATTCCTAAATTCTTGCCGCCCGCCGCGACGTCCTGAAT
This sequence comes from Flexilinea sp., assembly GCA_034430135.1. Taxonomy (GTDB): domain Bacteria; phylum Chloroflexota; class Anaerolineae; order Anaerolineales; family Anaerolineaceae; genus Flexilinea. The sequence goes on from DAOUFB010000193.1 coordinate 7,646, forward strand.
AACCTGATTCGTGAACCGTGAAAACGCCGTCCCCGCGCTCGCCGATTCGAGTCCCAGCGACTTCATCGCCCCGCCCCAGCCCATCAGCTCCGGCGCGCTCATCCCCGCCTGCGTCCCCGCTAACGCGATATTCTGCGTAATGTCTAAAATCTCGCTCTCGCTCGTCGCTAAATTGTTCCCGAGCTTGACGAGCGCCGAACCTAAATTCGTGAACTCCGTCTGCGAAGTCCCCGTAACGTTAGCGAGTTTCGCGAAACCGACTGCCGCCGCTTCCGACGTCAGGTTCGTCGAATTGGATAAATCAATCATCGCCCGCGAAAACCCCGTCAGGTTTTCTGCTTCAATCCCTAATTGACCGCCGATTTCGTACACCCCGGCGATCGCTTCCAGCGCGGACGGAACCTCGCTCGCCATGTTGAACATGTCCTTGCGGAGCGAATCGAAAAATGCGTTGGCGTTTGACCCCGGCGGCGCGTCTACCGTCTTCCGAACCCCGATAAACGCGTCCTCGAAGTCAATCGCCGACTTCAGCGTCAGCCCCGCTGCGGCGGTTGCCGTTGCGCCGAGCTTCGCGAACGCCGTCCCGGTCTTCTCAACCGCTTCGCTGAAAGAAAGCTTGCTCTTCGCCTTATCCATCCCGGCGTTGAAATCGCTCGCGTCGAGCGAAAGCTTCGCAATCAGCGACCCGATAACCTTAGCGGCTTCCATACGCCTCCGAGACGGGTATACTTAATAACATGAAAAAGGAATATATCGTCAGAGCTGAATTATACGAAATCGAACCCGAACCGGAAAAACGGCCGTCCGTGTTCACGCTCATTCTGACGCTGATCCCGTTATTCCTCGGGCTTATTTTCTGGCTCGCGGTCGTCGCTTTCGCGCTGCTCATTCTATACATCCTCATCTTCGTCATTTAGCGGCTCTTCGCTGCCTGTAGCCGGGTTCTGTACCGCCTTCCCCTTCCGCGTCCGGAAACAGAGAAACTGCTCCGCTCGGTATCCGCGCCGGTTCTTCCGGACATCCCGATTCGCGTTCACGAACAACGCCTTGAAATGGGCGATTAACCAGTCCCACATCTCAACCCCGAACGGCTCCAGACGATAATACGCAATCCATTCATCAAACTGATCCGCCGTCATCGTCCGGAGCATGTCATCTACATTCGCGTATCCTAATTGCGCCGCTAATCGATAAGCGAATCGTCGCCCGGGGTCGCGTCGAAATTTTCTTCGAATTTCTCCGCCGATTTTTCGTAAGCCGTCGTCAGCTCGCCCAGCGCGCGGACAATCCGCGCAATCGGAATCGTGCTCTTCGCCTTGAGCCGCTCAATATCCTTGAACTCGAAAACCCGTTGCCCGTTCTCGTCAACGACGCACATCACAACCATCATCTCCGAAGCTTCCGCCTCGCCGTCGGATTTAATCTTCCGCGCCAGCGTGTCCCGCTGCTTCGCGCTGAGCGACCGGATTCGAACCGTCCCGCCCCATTCCGGAACGTCGACCTCCGCGAAACGAAAATCCTCCGCTGCGATAATCTCCTGAGCGTTCGTTAAATACTTTTTCCCCTTCGCCTGCGTCATCTTATCCGCCTCCTAAAAGCGTGTCCGAAATATCCGTAACCTCGCCGCTGATGGCGAGCGCAACCGTGTCGATAATCGCGTCCGGCGACTGCGGATCGGCTTCATTCCGCGTAATCCCCGTAACGTATGCCGGAAACTCGAACGCCAGACCATCCGGGTAAATCAGCCGCCATTTCCGTTCTTCCTTCGACGCCTGAAGCTGGAAGATCGCCTTGTGCTGCGCGTTCTTCCGATCCGTCTGCATCTCGAACTCATAGTCCCCCGGATCAATCAGCCCCGACGGAATATACTTTCGGAAAATCGGCTTGTTGACCGCCGACGGGTGCGCCGTCACCTCGATCTTCTCCTGCGACTGCTCAATCGCCGGAATGTTCCGAAGATCCGGAATATCCGCGAAAGTCGGCGATTCGCCCGAACTCCCCAACTGGAGACGTACCCCTAAATTCGACTTGCTCATTGATTCACCTCGTTATTCTCAATCGCCGGGAACTCGTCCGAGCCCCGGTCGTTTTTTCCCGATACGTTCTCGGGAATAAGTTCCATAGCGTGTCCCGAAATGCGCGCGTGTTCCGCAGCTTCCGCTGCGTCCGTCACGGCATACCCGCACACAGCGCAGACCGTCAGCCGGTGTCCATCCCAATCGCGCCCTTCAACCGACGCCGCCTTTGCCTCTCTTGTCCTCATCCAATAACAACCCCTTCATATCTGACGAATATCCTCCGGAAATCCACGTCCGGATAAAAAACGTCCCTCGCGAACCGCTCGACAACCGCGAACTCGAAACCGGATAAGTGGATCACCTTCCCGTTTAACGCATCCTCGACCGCCTCGCGCATCGCCGTAATCTCCGCTAAATCGCCCCAGAAACTGATCTCGAGCGCGACCTTGCGGCAATCGCTCGAACCTGAATGAACCGCCTGAACCGCGGCATTCGCGAACTCGAACGTAATCCCCGGGATTCGCCCCGCGTACTGAGCCGTCTCCGCCCGAAACGGGAACATCACGTGATAAACGTTCGGACAGAACCCGGATAAAAAAAGCTGAACCGCCTGATAAAGATCCGTCATCGCTATCCTCGTTCAAGCGCCAGATTCAGCGCCGAACCCATCGCCGCTAAAATCTCCTCGTGATGGTCGTCAATCGCCGGACGGAAGTACGGCCGTTCCGGAAGCGTGACCGATTTTGCGAAAATATGTTCGCCGTCCTGCTCCCAGTGCAGCGCCTTCGCCTTTACGGGTTTAATCGTCCCGCCGAACTCCTGAATCCGCGCGTATTTCGTTTGAACCGCGATCTTCGCGGTCGCTCCGGTTCCGTCCGGATTCGCTTCCGAAAACGTCTGAATACTGCCCGCGAGCCCGTTGGTCTGAGCGTCGCTGAACGTCTCGTGAATATTATTCTTCGCCGCCCCCTCGATAATCAGCCCACCCGCGTGAACCGCTTTTCGCGCTGCCTCGCCCCGAACCTCGCGTTCAATTTTGCTGAGACGCTCCCGGAGCTCCTCGACGCCCGTAACCGTAATTCGCGCGTGGCGTTTAAACTGCGCAACCCTGTAGTTAGACATACATCGCCCTCAGCAGAACCTGCCGCCCGCTCGCCCCCGCTCGCTCAAACTGCAGGACCTCGTAGCGGTGCGGCGCGTCAACCGCTTCGCCGAAACGCTCGAAAACCTCGACCTCATCCATCGGCTTGATCTCGACCCGCGCCGGGAGCCTCAGTACCGCGTCTGCCTCGATTTGCCGGTACGATTCCTGTGCCCCGACCCGCCGTTCGGAAAGCGTCGTCTTCAACCCGCAGACCGTCTCGACCGTTTCGCTGAAAACCTTCTGCGCCGTCCCGCGCGAATCCCGCTCCCAGCGCTCGAACCGGTACACCCGGCATCGGTCCATCATGTGCCCTTCCTGCGCCTTTCGCAGCTCAGCCCGCTCGGTATCCGAAAACATCATGACGCAGAACCCGGAAACCCGAAGGACGCCCGCGCACGGAACTTCGCCGCCTGCGCCTGATACTGCTCGACCAGCTGCGATCGCTTGTAATCCCCTCCGTCCGCCGCGAAGTCATACAGCCCCGCCGCGGCCGCAGCCTTCTCATCCCAAATAACCGCCGCAGCAGCGTTGAAATCACCAGCCCGCTGATCCAAAACACCCGAAAGCGCCGCGTCCGTGTAAACCGGATCGTCAGCATCCAGTCCCGTCATCCGGCGCAATCGATTCAGCTGCTGCGGCGTGTAACTCATCGCGCTTTACCCCGCCGTCGCCTTGAACTTCGCGACCACGACCTTCGCGTCATCCGTCAAGCCGACCGTGTAGTAGTGGCTCGCCGTGATCTTCGTCTCCTGAGACGACTGAAGCCGCGCCGTCTCGACGAGCACCTCGCGCTTGACGTAAATCGTCAGCGCCGAAACCGCGTCCTCCGTCTCTCCATCAACATTCAGCTTCACAATCGGACAGGCATAAGTTCCGCCCGCTAACGGCACCTTCCGACTCATCACGATCCGCGCGTTCGCAATCCGGCCGACTTCGCCCGAAACCGCAACCCCGCCCATGTACTTGTCCGCGCTGATAAAGTTCGGATCGAGACGAAGCTGCGTCATCTGCTTCGGATGAATGAACATCACCTTATCAGAGTTCCATTCTTCCTCGAATAAATCGACCGCGTTCACGATCCCCGCGTATCCTAAAATCCCCGCGTCCGTGTATTTCCGCGTAGCGGTCTGAAGCGCCGTCATCGCGTCAATATCAACCTTCGAAGCGATCGACGCCGCTAATTGATCCGTGACCTCTCCGATCGGATTCCCGTAAGCCGAGAGAACCGCCTCGTCGGAAATGAGAACCTCCTGCATCGTCTTCTTAATCTTCAGCGTCGAAGTCGAAGTCGTCAGCTTTACAGCCTCAACCGTCGCCCCCTCCGCAACGTCTTTCGCATCGCCGATATAACCGTATCGCGGAACCGTAATCGTGTCCCCCGGCTGACCCGTCAGCTTGTTGTCGATCTTCGCGAACGGACGAACGACAATCTTCGAATTAATCTTGCCCGGAAGCATGTCCGCCATCACCTGTGGATTAATCAGGTCGGCAAGTCGAGTAGGTACGCTTGGCATCTCTTATTTCTCCTCAATCATTCTCTTGTAAACCTCGGGGCGTTCATTCATCAGCGCCAGCCGCGCCGAATAGCCCATCTTCTCAAAATCCTCGCGCTTCAGCGCTAAATCCACGTCCTTCATCCCCGGCATGTCGACCGGGTTCGGATTCGCGAAAATCCCGTCCTTATCCTTCGTCAGCTCCGTGAAAATCTCACCGATACCTTTCCCGGCGTTCTCCGCTTTCGCTAACGCCGCCTTAACCTCCGCGACCATCGCGTCCCGCGTGTAATCGTTGACGAATTTCCTGCCCCCGAAAGCCGCTATAACCTTATCCGTCAGCTCCTTATCCGCGCGCGCCCGCTGCGCCGCCTCTCTGTCCGCCGCGATCTGCGCGTTCAGCTCGTCCAACTGCCGCTTCAGCTCAGCGTTCCCCGCCGTCAGCGTTTCCAGCTCGCCGACCTTCGCCTCATACTGAGCGGCGTAACCCTGCGCCTCGCTCAGCCGCTGCGCGCTGTCCGTAAGCTGCGACTTGAACCCCTCGACGTCTTTCCCGTGCTCCGCCATGATCTGGTCGACCGCCCCGTCCTCAAGTCCCAGTCCCTTCAGAAACTCCCGCTTCATCAATAAAATTCCTTTCTTCCGTGATTGCGCCGCCTTACGCTTGTTATCGCGGTGTCGTCCGCGTCGGCGAAAATAAAAAAGCGACCAGAATATCAACGAGTTGCCTCGTCAACATTCCGACCGCCTTACTCAGGGCCCAATCGGGTTTGTCTATTTAACTGTCTGAATTATATCACTTTTAACTTTACTTCTTCATCTCTATTTCAACCCAGAATTCCAAGTTTATCAAACAATCCTCTGTTTCTTTTCTCGGAGTCATTTCTGATTTTGTCATATGAAAGAACTTCTATATGGGCGTGCAACTCACGATTATAGAAATAAGCTCCAAGATCATCTGGTGTTCTTGTGAACGACATACTGTTCAAAACTCTTTCTAAAGATGGAGTTATATCGCATACAGCATATAAATAAAATTGTGTGGCTTCAGATACACGAATGGGACGATGATTACTATCTATAGCTTTATTATCTTTTATCTTACGCGTATAATCGAATAACTGTGTAATTGGATTCTTTTCCATATCATAGTCATCACGCATTGGGCGTTTTAACTCAAATATGGTTACTGTCTCATATGCAGTCCCCGTATTTTTACTTTCTGCCATCATAACAGGACTATCTAATATAAGAAGATCTACACGATCTTCGCCCTGTGCGTTGTCAAAGGGTTTATCAGATGAAATAAACTGACAAAAAGATAGTTTTTCATCAAGCAACCATAAATTATGATTCTCATATGGCAAATCGTCTGAAGTGGAGCGCATGGGGTAGATGAGTTGATGCATATATTTTTCAAGGTTAAACTTGCCATCATTTTTGATTTCCAACCCGCGTTCAAATAAATTCAAAATAATCCTTCTATGTATTACATACTCAGCTAAAGCTGCACTATTAACATCGCTTACCTTTCCGATGGTTTTTTGAAACTGACTTTGATATTCCTCGGGAGAAATAGAACCTTTTTCGAATTGCCTCATAAGCTCATCGCATTCCGCTTTTGTGCTATTTTCAAAATCTCTTTTAATTATATGTAACTCATTATCGAGTTCCTCATTTGAAAGATTTGGCTTCAAGGCCATAATTTTTTCAGGAACATAACGCTCAAGATGTCTGTACTGTGGCGCAATATTAGTTGTATATTGACGAATCCGTTCTTTTTTATTCTCATCGACACTTTCTAAATACTCGCGAAGATAATCCTGAACAGCATTTGACGCTGATTGAATTATTTCAGTAAATCCTGGAAAATTTGGAAGAAGTTCACTCCCTTCTTGTGGGATGCTGAACGATAGCCGATTCATATCGACATTGTCATTAAAATAATTACTCGTAAGCACTCCAAGATACCAATATCCCTCTTTATCAAATATATCAGAGTCAAGATCCACAATAATCTTTTCAAGATCTTTACTTTCTACTAATCGATTATTTGCACAGAGATAAAGTCGGTTTTTATGCGGAAAGGATCTATCATTTATTTTAATGTTGAGGAGGGTAAAAAAATGTCCGCCAATGGATAAAGAGTTTTTGTTACAATCCGTAGAGAAATGTTCCTGAAAAATCTGATTAAGGCGAATTCTATTTTCGCAATCGTATATCTCAATTTCCGGGCAATCATTACTTAAAAAATAAACAAAACAATGCTGAATTATCCGAGTAGCTATTGTCTCCAGCTGTTTGGGCACTTCTTTCTCATAATCATTCTTATAATCTTTTAGTTTTACGACTGTAAGATAATCACTTCCAACTGGTGCCTTGCATAGCACATCTTCGATTTCAGGGTACTCGAGTGAAAAATCGAATGTCCGCGTTACAAAACAGTCATCATCCTTGTATGTACTGTCTATTTGAACTGAAGAAAATGCTTTTAACCACGAAAATCGCCCTACACCTTTTCCGCCAATCGACATTTTACGTTCCGAATCAGCCACCATAAATGAGGACATATTTTCTTCATTAAAACCTACACCGTTATCTTGAATACTAAAACCTAAAACTGTATAACTATCCGATTTTGAAAATAGAGTGGGATCTCTATGAACTTCAATTTCGATTTTGCCTTTAAATTCTTCACCTATCTTTTTTCGGTCATCAATCGCATTTATAGAATTAACAATAGCTTCGAACAAGGGTACTAAAGGACGGTTTTTCGGAAGTGAAAAATTCCGAACCTTTCCACTAAGACTTGATGAAAAAGATCGTGCCATTGCGATTCCCCTTACAATTGAAATTTTAGATTCATCTTCCCCAAAAAACAAACTAAGAGCTAACACGCATATTTTAAGTTTCTTCGGGCGCGTGTGTAAATATCGTTTGGTTATCATAAACTGAGTTCGGTTTATACCCGACGAAAACTAAAATAAAAAGCAAAACATTTCTATCAATAAGCCGTACAACAAAAGGCTAACCGATCTCACTCTGCAATAAAAAATAGTGCCTATCCAATTTTGATATGCACCCCCAAAGTTGGACAAAAACCAATAAGGGGGGTGCAGTTCAGTTACGGACAGGCGTTTTTATTCTTGCGGACGCGATAACCGTGCTCATAACCGGCGGCCAGCGCATCGCGCCCCGTGCCGGTTCAGTTAAACAGGATTATAAAACGTCGTCCCAATATCTGAATCGTCAACCTCTCCCGCGATTACTTCCAATGTACGGGACGGACTGTTTTCAATCGATTTTATATAAACGTTGGAATATCTAATTTCCTTGTATCCGTTCGTAAGCACCAAACATTTCTCTACGCCCGCAGGCTCTCCGGTTATTAATGTTTTTAGGATGCCGTTTTTGAGCGGAAGTCGGTCTATACTGGTTATTTTAAAAGTGAACATGTTATCGACCCTTCTTCAACTCCTGATCTCTAAGTTCTTCCCAATACCTTAAATTTCTTTGTATGTAGTTTACCTCAATTTCACTTAATTTATAGACCTCCTGCCATTTTAACAATTTGTTCTGGGCTTCAATTTCATTATTTATCACAGCAATGTACGGTACTTCGATAAATCCCGCTTTTTTAGCCTGAGAATAATGAATAAGCTCTTCAAAGAAAGCGGAATAGGTTGTATGCGTATGAAGGATTATTTCCCCGGAAGAATAAGTAACGCCTTCCGAACCCCGCATCTCCAAATATCTGTCCCAATCCGCACTCCTGGAAATCGAAATCCCCGCACGCTCAGCATTTCGCAGTAATCTTTCCAGCTCCTCGCTCGGTATTTCCGGCTGGGATAATATCTCGGAACGTGTTTTCACCGAAAACATCGCACTTTGTTCGCTTGGTAAATTAACCAGCTCCTTCAACGGTATAACCGCCGGAGCCGGACCCCACTGCGCATTCGGCTTCATCCAGACCATCGACCGCAAGTCGCGAACGCCCCCGCCCTTCCAAAGCTCATACCGCCCCGCGCCCATAATCCGCCGCTGCTCCTCCTCCGGCAGCTTCGTAAACCACTCCTTGCCCGTCTCCCAGCTCGGCGAATGCCCGCCAACCACGACCGGAACAAGACCGCATTTACCCCGCGGATGATCATACAGCTCCTGCTCAACCGGATAATACTCCCCATCCATCATCAGACACGCAAAACACGCCGTCGGCTTATAAACCTGCCGCCTGAAACCCGTGACCACCCCCGAATCGCGGTACTGAGCCGTGCTCGCGAAACGGTATGCCCGATTCATCTCCGTCCGCGCAATCAGAATCGACCGCTCGAAACTGAACCCCGCTGCGTCCGCAATATCCGCCGCAACCTGCTTCGCCCCGCGTCCCAAAGCCAGACCCCGAACCAGCGCAGCCTCAGCCTCGTCAAAAGCCAAATCACTCCCGCGCCGAAGCAGCGCCCCTAACGCCGTCGTCGGCCGCAGCATCCCCGCCATCTGTTCCACCGCTTCGACGTTCAGCCGCGACCAGCTCGGTGCCTCAATCCCCGAATACGCTAATTCCAGCGCCTCATTCGCTGAATCCAGCCCCAACTGAAGATTCGCGCGGACGCCCCGTTCGAGGATCGGCTGAACCGCCGCGTCGTAAGCCCTGAGCTGCGCCTGAGCCTGCTCGGTATACCGCCGGTATCGTTCCCACCTCCGAACGAACTGGATCGGAACCGCCTCGCCCAGCGCCTGACGCCGTGCGATCTCCTCCGTGAGCCGCTCCGCCTCAGCCCTGACCCCGCGCTCGACGTTTAGCCAAAGCCGCGCCATCTGCTTCATGACCGTCTCTTCGCGCCGCCCCAGCTCATCGCGGAACTCGAAGAGACGCTCAATCATATCGTTTGAACCCATGTGCGCCTTCCCTCGGCTGTCTAATGCGAAGCGATCCCGAAGAGCGAAGCGAACGGGACGCGGAACTCGAAAAGACGCTTAACCATCTCGTCAGCCATTCAAACCCTGCGAATCCTCAATCAGGGTACGGTTCAGAAGCTCAGCCGCTAAAGCGCGCTTCCCCGCGCGAATCTCCGCCACCCGTGCCCTCGCCTCCGGGAGCGTCTCGTCCGTCATCAGGTACTGCCGAACTTCTGCGGTCTCTATCGCCCCGGACGCCTCGCCCTGAATCAGCTGCGAAAACGTCTCCGCGCTCGATTCAATCAGCGCGTAACTCCACTCAATATTGACAACACCGTCCCGCGCAGACCCCGCCGGAATAAGCCCGTACGCGTTCCCTAAAACCTCGCAGGCATAAACGAAATCCTCGACCGCCCGTTCCGCCGCATCGCGAACCGCCTCGACCAGACTGTACGTATCGTACAAACTCGCCTTGATCTCCGTCGCCGTCGCCCCGCGGCTCTCCGGCTTCGTCAAAATTCCCCGCGAAACCCCGACCTGCTTCTCCAGCAGACCGAATAACTGATCCAGTCGGTTGTAGTACGCGCTGTCCCGAATCGCCGGATCGAAAAGCTCCCAGAGATCCCCGTTGTTCGAACCCGTCAGGAACGTAAACAGCCCCGAATTTGGAAGCGTCCGCCCTTTCGTCAGAAGCCGCTCATCCAGCCCGACGAACGGCCGCTTCAGCGCATATTCCTGCCGAACCTGTTCCAGCGTCTCCGCAATCTCGTTCAGCAGGCAGTCGCAGCCGTACGTGATCGGAACGCCATATAAATCACGAACTCCCCGCGAATCCGTCGGCGAGCGAAAAAAGCCCAATAAAAGCCGGTCAACGTTCCCGATCCGAAACTCCTCCGGAATCTCCGCCCAGCCTGGAACCGTTTGAAGAGAGACCACGTCGCTATCCGTCGTTGCCCGGTTGCGGATAACGTGAACCCCATCCTCCCCGAGAAAATAATCCGCCCAGCGGTAAAACCGCTTATTCTCAATGACCGCGCTGTCCGCTAAAATCGTCGCCGCCGTAATCCGGTCGCCCCGCGTCTGCGTAATAAAAAAACGGCTCTGCGGAACCGCGTCGAACGAAACCGCCCCGCCCGAAACGTACGGAACTAAAACGACGCCCCCCGTCCCTAACGCCCGCGCCGTAATCGAACGCATCCGCCGCCAGAGACGTTCCAGGCATCCGTTCAAAAACGCGTCGCGCTGCGACAGTTCCCCCGACGGAAAAACCATCCCCGCCGAACTCTCGCTGACCACGAACGCCGCCAACTTGTTCGAAATCATCGCAGTGAAATTCACCGCCCCCGTATCCTCGTACGCGGCTGCGTATTCCCCGAAACGCTTCCCATCCGCGCCCGAAAGGAGCGGCGCAGCCCCGAAGAGCTTCCGAATCCACTCAATCAAATTAGTCCAGATATTCATCCCGCGCTCACTCCGAAAACTGCCGAATAAAATACTCCCACGAATACTCAAACGCATCGAGACTGTCAATATCGCTCGTCCCGTCGTCTAACCGGACGTCATCCGCCTTCGAATCGTCCCACCGCGCCGACGCTAACGCCGCCGTCAGCGAATCGCATTCACCCGGTATGAACCTGAACCGCCCTGAAGCCATCATCAGCGACGTCGCCCGAATCCGATCCACAATCGGATTCTTGAGAGAGTTGTAAACCGGATAATCCGCCCGCTTCCGTACCGTGTTGATAATCGTCTGCTCCGCGCTGTCGCAATACAGCCCGTCCACAAACCCGTAATCAGCCCGAACCGAATCCGCGAAAGCGATAATCGCCGCCACCAAAGCGTCCGTATCAACCCCCTTCGCCTCAATACGCTGCGACCTCAGAGCCGCTAACTCCCAATTCGCCGTAATCCCTGAAGCCACGAAAGCGTGTCCCGACCGGTTTCCCCCGAAGTCCACCCCGACATAGATATACCGGAACTGCGGACGCTCCCCAACCAGAGCGTATCCGTCTGGATGATCCGCGAACCCCTGGTAAATCAGCCCCTCCGCTGTACAGCGCATCCCTAAAATATCCCGCCGGTACCAGACCGAATTTGCGTCATACTGCGCCTGAATCGCTGCCCGCCGCTCCGGCGAAATACTGAGATTGTCGTCCATCGTGAAATGTTGGTACTGATACCCCGCTAAACCATCATCGCGGTATCGGTCAATGTAATTCGTGTAAATCGGATGATTCGGACGGCTCGGGTTCAAGTCCCAAAGCGTCAGCGGCTCTAACGCCGCCGCCTGACGACCCGTCGCAACCTTGATAAAACTCGTCCGGCTCTCTTCCCCATCGTAATGCTCATTAATCTCCGTCGCGATCCAAAGCCCGTAAGAATTTCCTAAAATCCGCTTATAGCTGTCCGCTTTCCCGCCCCCGGCGAAAACCACCACCTTTTCACCCGTCTGCGTCTGGATAAACAACGCATCATTATCCCGGAATTTCCCCCATTTGCATCGGCCGCGGAACAGGTTTTCAAGCCCGAACCCATTGCAGACCCCGATATTCAGCTTCGCATTCCCGATCGTCGACCCGCTCGCTAAATGAATCCGATCCCGGCATCGCTCAAGAAATATCGCCGCTAAGATACAGTGATCAATCGTCTTCCCGCTCCGTATCGCGCCCTCGGCGACGCACATCCGTCCGCCGATACCCCCGAGAATATAATCCCGGTGCTTCCGGGACAGCGGCGCAAAAGGAATCGTCCGCTCAAGCTTCGCCATCTTCCCCCCGCGCCTCGCCGTAAGAACCAACCAGCAGCTCCGCAATAACCGTCAAATCCTCAATCCGCTCCCCCGAATCGCTCTGAACCTGATCGAAACCCAAAAGCTTCGCGATCACCTCAATCGCGCGAACCTTATCCCGCGGCGCTACTTTCCCCGTCATCGGAGCGAAACCGACCTTCGCCAGCTGAGCGATCAGATCATCCCGGGTAATCGCGTTTGCCCTCGCCGCCTGTTTCCGCAGGATCTCGATCCGCGCTGCGACCGCCGGATGACGCGCCAAACGGCAAGCCCGCGCGTCGACCGTTGAATCTTTCCACGCACGGCTTGACGGATAGGCAGCGTAATACGCTTGACGCTGCGACTTTCCCTGAATTAGCTCCTGACAGAAAATCTCCTGCCGGTCGTTCACCTCGCTCAAAAATCCCGCTCCCCCGATTCGGTAACACCTTCCAAAATCCGCGTCCCGTCCCAGTCCGCCTCCGCGACCCAGAACTCAGCCCGAACCCGCCGCCAGTTCAGCCCCTGCGCCGTCTGCGCCTCCGACAGCACCTCAACCGCCGTCCCCTGCTGAACTTGCCCGATAACCGAACCGAACGCGCTGTCACGGATATTCGCCGTTTGAACCGCGATCTTCGCTGTTTCTCCGACGCTCAGCTCTGTCATATGAGATTTATTCTCATTATTCTCATCCGTGCCGTCATCGGCGGAATTCGATCCCGCTAAAAACCTCATCGGATCAACCGCCTTCCCATCTGCCGCCCGGTATTCCCAATGCAAATGAGCCCCGGTCACGTTCCCCGAAGCCCCGGACAGCCCAATCACCTGACCTTGCCTGATAAAAGACCCTTCCAGCGTCGCGAAAGCCGATAAATGCGCATACCGCGTCTCAGAACCATCCGCGTGACGAATCCGGATAAGATTCCCATACCCCGTCGTATCCCATCCGCAGAAAACCACGCGCCCATCCGCGCTCGCCCGTACCGGTGTCCCCAACGGACAAGCAAAATCAACCCCATTATGCCGCTTGCCGCTGAAGTCCCAGCCCGCCCCGCGCACATCTGCGCCGTAAACTTCTCCGAACCCCAGCGAAATTGGATAGCCCTCAACCGGTAAAATCAGTTTCACGCGTCGCCTCCTGAACTATATGGTTTCGCTTCCTGCCACCCGCGTAATTCATTCTCAAGCAGCTGAACCCGCTCGCGCAGCCGCTCAATCTCCCGCTCCCGTTCCGAAAGCTCTCTTCGTAAGGATAAAATTTCCGCGTCCTTGCTGGTAATGTCGTTGCGCAATTTGTAAACCGTATCCGTCAGCTCCGTAATCTTCTCGTCCTGCGCCGCGATTCGCTCTGCGAATCGATCCACACGTTTCGCCGAAGTATCCGCGATCCGATCCGCAGCATCTGAAATCTTTACCGCCGCGTTTGATAATTTTTCATAAGCATCCGCGATCGCCGATTCAGCCTCGGCTTCAACTTTCGGACGGTTGGCGACAGCGTTAATCAGTGCTACCAAACCGCCGCCGGTAATCAAACCTCCTAACGCTATCTGCCACCATTCCATCAGTCACCGCCTTTACACCTGAGCCGCACTGCGAACCGCGTCATACAGCTTACACGCCGTTAGCCCTAAAGCCAGTCCGAACAGAACCGCCCCGAACCAGTCCGCGGCAGTTACCGGAATCGCAACCGAGAACTGATAAAAAACACCCAG
>DAOUFB010000194.1:0-17867 GCA_034430135.1 Flexilinea sp.
ATTCCCCGCTGCACGGAAAAGCGCGGCTCGATTCGGGACCTCGCGAAAGAAGCGGCGGACTGGCTGGCGCCGAAATAAAGAGCAGAATTACTTATTTATTGAGTAATACTGATCTATACATATCTATCGCAAAGACAGGCTTCCATGTCTGACATTTATGTGATTTTTTTCCCGATTCGCCTTTTCCAACCCTGTTTTCTATTGTAGTTATCAGACAACACGCCTTATAATTCGATTAGTCAAATCGTGCTTCTCCGGAAGCTGTCCGGAGAGAAGGAGGTTTGAAGAAACTGTGATAAATCTCGAAACAAGGTGCATGGCTAAGTTGTGGTGACAATTCGGCAAAGCCGATCGTTCGTCAAAATAAACTAATAAGATAAGGAGTAAGTATGATTCGTAAGTTTTCGTTTTTGTTGGTTGTCGTCGCGATTCTGATCGCCGTCGTCCCCGCTTTCGCTCAGGAATTTCAGATTCCTGAAATCGAAGAAGGCAAAACGAACGTCGCCGTCGTTTTGATTGGTCCAATCAATGATGGCGGCTGGTCGCAGGCCCATTATGACGGCGCGGTTTACATGAAGGAACACCTCGAAAATGCCAACGTCGTTTATATCGAGAACATTCCTGAAGGAACCGAATCGGAACAGGTCTTCCGCTCGTTAGCCTCCAAGGGCTTCGATGTCATCTTCGGTACCTCTTTCGGGTTCATGGACGCGATGGAAGCCGTCGCGGAAGATTTCCCGGATTCCTATTTCATCCACGTCTCCGGCTATAAGGATAACGGCACGAACTTCGGCAACCTCATGGGCGCCATGGAACACATGAAATACCTCGCCGGGTATCTCTCGGGTGCGCGCGCTCATATGGACGGAGAAAAGGTTCTCGGCTACATGTATACGTTCCCGATTCCGGAAGAACTCCGACTGGGCAACGCGTTCATGATTGGCGCGAAGAAAACCTGTCCGGAATGTACGCTGATCGTCGCCCCGATCAACAGCTGGCACGATCCGATCATCGAACAGGACGCCGCCAAGGCGCTCTTCGATAAAGGCGCATACATCGTTTTCACCGGCGCTGACACGCCTGCTCCTGCGATCGTCGCTGAAGACTATAAAGAAGGCAACGGCAAATGGGGTATCCCCTACGACTGGGACGGCTCCTGCGCCAGCGAACGCTGCCTGACCCTCCCGTACTGGATCTGGGGTTCGGTTTACACCTCCATCGTTGAAGGCATCCGCGACGGCAGCTACACGCCAGGGCGCCACTACTTCGACGGCGACGCCCGCGGCTTAGGTCTCGTTGGCTTCATGGAAGGCGAAGAACTCCCGAAAGGTCTTCAGGATCTCCCGGAAGAGACGCTCGCTTACGTCCGCGACTATATCGCTGATCTCGAAGCCGGCAAGATTACCCGCTTTGACATCTTCGCAGGTCCGGTCAAGGACAACGCCGGCAACATCGTCGTTCCGGAAGGCGAATTAATGGAAGACGCTGACCTCGATACTTTCGATTGCGCCTCCATGGGCTGCAAGTACGGTATGCACTGGTGGGCGGAAGGCATCGAAGCCGAACTTCCGTAATATCACCCGAAAGCGGATTAAATCACTCGAAGCGGGTCGTTTCGACGGCCCGCTTTTGATAGAAAAGCGATCGATTGATTATTTCCATCAGCTTTTAACGATGTAAAAGCTGATTCGAATCACCAATCGCATCATTAAACAATCGAATAAGAAGAAGTTCTACCTAAATCCTCGACCTCAGGAGTCATCGCTATGCAAAATGATCGTCCCTACGTTGTTGAAATGAAAGGCATCAGGAAAGAATTTCCCGGCATGGTCGCCAACGATAACGTTGACTTCATGCTCCGCCAAGGTGAAATTCACACCCTGCTCGGCGAAAATGGCGCCGGTAAGAGTACCCTGATGAATATCCTGGCAGGACTGTACCAGCCGAACGCCGGATCGATTAAGATCCATGGTCAGCCGATCGAACTCAAATCCCCGAAAATGGCGATGCAAGCCGGAATCGGCATGATCCATCAGCACTTCATGCTCGTCCCGACCCAAACCGTCACAGAAAATATCCTGCTGGGATTGGACGACCCGCGGTTCATCTTGAACTTAAAAAAATATGATAAGGTGATTCATGAACTGGGCGTCGAGAATAACCTCGAAGTCGATCCATCCGCGCTCATCTGGCAGCTCACCGTCGGCGAGCAGCAGCGCGTAGAAATTTTGAAAATGCTCTACCGCGGATGCGATATTCTCATTATGGACGAACCGACCGCCGTTTTAGCGCCTTCGGAAATTGAAGTCCTGTTTAAGACGCTGCGGACGATGACAGCCCATGGCAAATCGATTATTTTCATTAGCCATAAACTAAACGAAATTCTCGAAATCTCCGATCGCGTCACCGTCCTCCGCCGCGGAAAAATTACCGCTTCCGACGTTCCGACAAAGAACGTGACCCGCGAAGATCTCGCTTCGCTCATGGTCGGGCGGAAGGTCATTTTCGCGTTCGACAAATGCCCATGCAAATGCGGGGATCCCGTGCTGAATGTTCAAAATGTTTCCGCGCTCAATGATAAGGGTCTGCCCGCGCTCAATGACGTATCCCTCCATGTTTGCAGCGGAGAAATCGTCGGGATTGCCGGCGTCGCGGGCAACGGGCAAACGATTCTAGCGGACTGCGTCTCCGGCATGCGTCCAACAACCGCCGGTTCGATCCGCGCCGGTTCGCTCGATATCAACAAGGCTTCCATAAAAGACACGATTCGCGAAGGCATCGCCTATATTCCTGAAGATCGTCATCATGTCGCAACCGCCGGCAACATGTCAGTCGCGAACAACGTCATTATGAAAAGCTATGATCATGAGCCGATTTCGCAAGGCTGGAAACTCAACCGCCCTGCCGTTCGCACCTACGCGGAAAAGCTCAAGGATGAATATAAAATCTCGGTTCCAACGATCGATAAGCCGATGCGGCTCCTCTCCGGCGGGAACATCCAGCGGGCGATTTTAGCGCGCGAATTGGACAACATGAGGCAGCTCCTCATCGCCGTCCAGCCGACCCGAGGTCTCGACGTTGGCGCAATTGAGGGAATCCAGCGCATGATTCTCGCACAGCGCGACGCGGGCGCCGGTGTGCTCCTGATTTCCGAAGAATTGGAAGAATTAGTCTCGCTGAGCGATCGGATTTACGTGATGTTTGAAGGTCGGATCATGGGAGAAGTTACGGACGGCGACGTTCGTAAAATTGGTCTGATGATGACCGGTACGCGTCTCGAAGACATTCCCGACGAAGAACCGCAAGCTGAAACCGCCACCGCATAAGGATGCTAAAACATGAATAACAGTTTCTCACTTTCAAAACACCTGCGTCTTCCGTTTCAAATCCAAATCGAAGAACGGACGGACGAAGCGCCGAAATGGCTATCGCCTCTTCTAACGCTGATTTCGGTCGTCGTCGCTCTCATTTTTTCCGGTATCCTGATCGCCTCGGTCGGCGGAGACCCGCTCTACACCTATTCAAGAATGTGGAAAGCCGCGTTCGGATCCTGGTTCGCGCTCTCCGACTCTTTTACGAAAGCAATCCCGCTGATTCTTTGCGGGACGGCATGTGCGCTGGCGTTTCAAATGAAAATCTGGAACATTGGAGCGGAAGGTCAGTTCTACCTCGGCGCATTTGGCGCAAGCCTCGTCGTCCTCGCGCCGATCGTTCCCGAAGGTTCTCCCGCTTGGGTCTATATCCCGGTTATGATGCTGTTCGGGATGATATTCGGCGCGCTCTGGGGCGTTATCCCCGGTTATTTGAAAGCAAAGTTAGGCGTTAATGAGATTATTTCAACGCTAATGCTGAACTACATTGCGATCGCCTGGAACAACTTCTTCCTCTTCGGAATGTGGTCCGATAAAGGTTTCCAGATGTCGAAAAAATTCCCACAGGAAGCGCTCCTGACCCGTCTTTCCGACATCGCCAAGACGTATGATATTAAGGCGCTCCGCGGGATGGCGCTTCATCTGGGTCTCGTTTTTGCGCTGATCGCCGCGATCGTCGTTTATATCCTGATTTACAAAAGCAAATGGGGCTATGAAATCAAGCTTATCGGTGAGAACCGCGAAGTCGCGCGTTACGCCGGAATTAATATCTCCTGGAATATCGTCCTGATCATGCTCGTTTCCGGCGCGATCGCCGGTCTCGCCGGCGCGACCGAAATATCGGGCGTCGTTAAGCGTTTCCAGGGTTCAATTTCACCGGGATATGGCTCGACCGGTATTATTATCGCCTGGCTCGCGAAGCTGAATCCGCTTCTGACGGTTCCCGTCTCCGTTTTCTTCGGCGGTCTGATCATCGCCGGACGTGAGATCCAGCCGTCCGGTATTCCGAAGATGATTCAGGGGATTATCCTCGTTTGTCTGATTGCGTTCGATTTCTTCCTGAACTATCGAATCCGCCTCGTAAAATTCAACCAATCCGCCGCGGCGGAAGCCAAGTAACGGAAATTTTCGGAGGAACTGATGCAAATTTTTCAACTCTTAGCCGCAGCCCTTTCCGGCGGGACCGTCTTATTGTACGGGATGTTGGGCGGTATTTTTACCGAACGCTCCGGAGTCATGAACCTCGCGATCGAAGGATATATGCTCCTTGGCGCAACGATTAGCTACTCCGTCGCATTTTCATCGGGGAATCCATGGATCGGTCTGCTCATGGGCGCCGTTTCCGCGGGTATTCTGGGTATTCTCCATGCGATCATCTGTATCACGCTCAAAGCTGATCAGGTCGTCAGCGGGCTCGCGACCAACTTCGTCGGAACCGGCGTCAGCCTCGTTCTCGGCGCGAACCTGTCGACGCTGATCGGAAAAGTCCCGCTCCTCCCGAATATCGAGTTTCCTGCGCTGAATAAGTTCGGCTGGCTCGGACAGGGACTTTATCACCTGACCAAGCAAAATATCATGGTTTATATCGGCTTGCTCATCATTCCGCTCGCGCAATGGTACTTGTCGAAGACCCGTCCGGGAATGCACCTTCGCGCCATCGGCGAGAACCCGGAAGCGGCGGACGCGATGGGCGTTAACGTCAACGGTCTTCGCTACCTCTACACGATTCTTGGGGCTGCGCTGGCGGGGATTGGCGGCGCGGCGATCAGCATCGCGATTTATTCCGGCTGGTTCTCGGAACTGACGACGAACGGACGCGGCTGGATCTGCGTCGGGCTCGTTATCTTCGCCCAGTGGAATCCGGTTCGCGGGGCATTCGGCGCATATCTCTTCGGGATTCTCGCGCGTCTCGTACTAGACCTGAAAATCCCCGCGACGCTCTTCGGCGATACGATCCGCAATCCGTTTTTTGTGCATCCGAATTACACTTTTTTCTTGGAAATGCTTCCGTATATCTTTACGCTTGTCGTCATGATCGTCGGTGCTAATAACGCGCGCAAGAAGCATATCGGTGCGCCGGCGGCTCTCGGCCGCCCCTACTCCAGAGGAGAGAAAGGAAAATAAACAATGTCTCCGAATAAATTTATTCGAAAAAGTCACGGCGACGTTACCCGCAGCCTGGTCGACGTCGCCATGGGCAAAGCCCCTGCTGATCTGATCCTGACGAACGGACAGCTGGTCAATGTCAATATTGGTAAAATTCAGCCCGACATGGACGTCGCCGTCAAAGACGGGTTCGTCGTCTACGTTGGGAAAGACGCGCTGACGAAGATTCAGCACGATGCGTCAACGAAAATCGTCGACGCTGCCGGACGTTTCATTGCGCCGGGACTCATCGATTCCCATGTCCACATCGAATCCTCCATGGTCGATCCGGTCCATTTCGCCGCGGGTTGCCTTGCCCATGGAACGACGACGATTTGCCCGGATAATCATGAAATAACGAACGTTTTAGGGCTTGAAGCCGTTCGTCTCTTCCATGAAGTACTCAAAGATCAACCAATCAAGTCCTTTTTAGCGATGCCGGTCTGCGTTCCCGCCGTTGCGGGTCTCGAAAACACCGGCGCCGAGATTCACGCCGAAGAAGTCGCCGCCGCCTATCGGAATGGTTGGGCGGCGCTCCAGGGCGAAGAAATGAACTTCGTCGGTGTCGTCCATGGCGATCCGGCGACGCACGAAATCCTCAAAGCGTCCCATGATGCGGGCGTCGTCATGACCGGTCACTACTCAACGATGGAACTGGATCAGGGATTGAACGCATACGCCGCCGCTGGAATGACCTCCTGCCACGAGGTTCGCACCGCCGAGGAAGTCCGCCGCCGAAGCGAAATTGGCTTTTACAGCCAGCTCCGCTATGGCTCGGCATGGCTCGACGTCCCGAATACGATCCGCGCCTATACCGATAACCCTGGAATCGATACGCGCTTCATGTCGCTCTGCACCGATGACGTCAACGCCGCGACAATTGCCCGCGAAGGGCAGATGGATCGCTGTGTCCGCGTCGCGATTCGGAACGGCGTTCCGCCGGTAACCGCGATTCAGATGGCGACGCTCAACAACGCGCAGCTCCTCGAAAAAGCGCGTTACATTGGCTCGGTCGCTCCTGGGCGCGCGGCGGATATTCTCATCCTCAGCGATCTCGTCAATTTCAAAGTTGACCAGGTCTACGCGGACGGTATCCTCGTCGCCGAGAATGGGAAGATTTGCTACGAGCTGACCCCGTATCCATACCCGGAGAAAACGGTTCGGACGATGAAGCTGTCGCCGCGGACAGCCGCTGATTTCAAGGTCAGCGCGCCGTCCGAAAAAGCGGAAAAACTCCGCGTCATCGAGATCTTCCCCGGCGATGTCGTTACGCGCGAGGTTCATCTCAGCGTCACGCCGAAGAACGGCGAATTTACCGCTGACCCAAGCGCGGATTTAGCTAAAGCCGCTATTTTCTACCGACATGAGCCCAACCCGGCGATCCCGCCGAAGGGAATGGGGTTCATCCGTGGAACGAAATTCCGCCCGAACTGCGCTTATGCCTCGACGATTTCGCATGACTGCCATAATCTTTTGGTTGTCGGGATGAGCGATGAGGCGATGACCCTCGCCGCCAACGCTGTCATCGAAGCAAACGGAGGCATTGCGATCGTCGTTGATAATCAGGTCGAAGCCGTGCTGCCGCTCCCGCTGGCGGGTCTGATGACGCCGGAACCGATTGAATCCGCCGCGAAGAAGCTGAACGCGATTGAAGATGCATTGAAGAAAGCCGGAAGCGACGATGAATCGATCGAAATGACGATGAGCTTGATTGGACTGATCGTCATTCCTGAACTCCGAATCAGCAATCACGGGCTCGTCGAGTTAAAAGGTCGTGACCCGATGAAAATTGTCGACCTGATCGTCCGTGAATAAGCCGGGCTCAGTTCTTTAACCCATTTAATCCAGAGAGAAAGTTTTACGCTTTCTCTCTTTTCATATTCCGATCTGACGAACGCGTGCATGAGGACACCCATCCGTTGATCAGAACAGACGCGGCGAAACCGGCGAATCTTCTTCGCCCGGGACCCAATCCCAGGAAACCTCTTCAGATGGCGGCTCAAACGCATCCTCGTCAAAGTCCATCTCGTCTCGAACCGGACGGCAGTAGGTTCGATAACGGCACCAGGAGCAAGTCTTTGGGTCCGCCGTTTTCATATACGAAGTTTCATCGTCCGAACGCATTTCCAGCGCATAACTGTCTAATTCGCGTAAGTCTGATTCAAGCTGATCCGAGTCATAAGGCAGCTCAAGCGGGTTTTCCGGGTCGTTCGCGAACCAGTAAATCATATAAATCTCTGGATCATCCGTCCGTTCGGGCATCAAAGCGTCCAGATTGGCAGCGACAAGGGCGCGGTAGAGGCTCGTCTGAGGTGATTCGGCGTACCGTTCCGACGAACGGACACGGCGCGTCGTCTTCCAGTCGTAAATCGTCGCCCGTCCGTTTTCGAGGACAAGGAGGTCAATTTTTCCCGACCAAACCACGTTCCCGCGTTTCATCGTCAGCGGAATCTCCGAATAGATGCGCGCTTCTTCCGGAAGCCGGATCGTTGACTTGAACCGTTTTAGCCAGCGGGCGACCTCGCCGGTATTAAGTTGAATCGCCTGATCGAGCGTCAGGATACCCAGCGCAACCCGCTGAATCGCCGCATGGAACGCGGAGCCTTGATCCGTCATCGCTTCCGCCGTCCGATAGTCACGATCTCCCGGAGCTGGCCAGCAAAGCTCCTGAATCCAACGAAAGTAGTACATCCGCGGGCAATCCTGCATCGAGCGCACCTGCGACGCGCTTAATTCAAGAACGTTCATGCCGCCTCCTTTCCGCGTTCGAGCGATTCACGCAGCGACCGCACGACGATAGATTCCCGCATATTGCGGAATTTTCCCGTGTTATGGGAGCAGTAGAGCCCTTTTTTCGCACGTGTAATTCCGACAAAGAGAAGCCGAAGTCTCTCGGCGGCGAATTCATCAGCGCTGCGTTTCGTCGCGATACCCTCGTAATAAGTCCGGCGCGGCTCTGCGTTGAGGCAGTCCAACTGCTCCATCAGTTCGCTCTGCAAATCCAACCGATCCCGAACGTACCCCACCTGCGAGCGGTATGATTCAATATAGCCGTCTTCGCGGTACCGCTGCCCAATCGGAAAATCATACTGATTCAGCGAAGTCAGGTAAACCTGATCCCATTCCAGCCCTTTGGCTTTATGATACGTCGTGACGACGATTTTTCCGCGGTAGAGTTTTGGATCAAATTCGGATTGCTCTTCCGACTGAGCCGAGATTTCGGGACGATTCGCGACATCGACAATCTGTTTTGCGATCTCTTCAAAGTTCATCGCTGGCTCGGTCTCCAATAACCGGAGCATCGCCCGCCCCAATCGGTTCGCAATGCTCAAATCAACCGGATCGATAAAAATATCCTGCGCGATGAGAAGGATCAGCTGGTCAATCCGCAAAGATCGGGATTCGATCCATTTCCGCGCCAGCTCACAAATCCGAATTAACGTCTGGAACATGAATTCACTTCCGCCAGTCTCGCGTAAATCCCGCTCCAGCTCGGCTTCATTCTCCGGATAAAGGAGATCAACGATCCGCTCGCCCTTGTAAAGTTCAATTATGTTGAATAGGCGAGTCCGGTCGTCGTCGGAAAGAAAGAAATCGAGCTCCCGCGGACGCTTCATCAACG
The DNA here is from genome assembly GCA_034430135.1 of Flexilinea sp. Classification (GTDB taxonomy): domain Bacteria; phylum Chloroflexota; class Anaerolineae; order Anaerolineales; family Anaerolineaceae; genus Flexilinea. Next base: position 9,139 of record DAOUFB010000194.1, read on the forward strand.
CTTCAACGACGCCCTTGAATGGGTTGGCTCTTCCGCGCGGCGTCGCCAGCCACTTAAAAATCGCATCCAAAATCGCGCCTGTGTCCCGATCCTTCGAGGAGGATTGGAGAAATTCGACCGGATCGCTTCCCGCGGCGCGAAGGTATTCCGAAAACTTAAACCCTCGGTCGTTCGACGTGACAAGAATCGCGATCGTCTCGTTCGGATGTGTTTTCGAATGTTCCAGCGCGAGCTTGGCGATGATGACCTTTTCTTCGTCGGAGGTGTAACGCTTGGGATCAAAAACGACACGCAGCGGCTCATCTTTCGGGTTGGGACTTGCGTCATCCCTCGGTGTCAGATAAATATACGGCTCGGTCAGCGCGCTGCGCATGGATTCAAGCGGATGATCCCGCGTCGTCCAACGGATCAGGTGATTTGCCGCGGCGAGGATCGATTTCGTCGACCGTCCGGAACAATCTAACTCAACTTTCATGTCCGCTTCCATTAAGAAGTCAAGCAGATAGTGCGGATTTGACGTCGTGAACGTAACGTTAATCGCCTGATTCGGGTCTCCTACGCGAACCCAATTTCCGGTCTCGCCCGACAAAAGACGCAAGACGCGCTCCTGAATCGCTGAACTGTCCTGAGCCTCGTCTTCCAGAATAAAAGGCCAACGTTTCTGATAAAATGCCAATAGCCGCTCATCCGAATCGAGGATCCGGTACGCATTCGTCATTAAGTCTTCAAAATCATAACCGGGATAAGCGGCAAGCTGCGATTGGTACTGTTCATAAAATTCGGCGATGCCCTGGAGAAGAAGATACGATGACCGGTCGGACGACGGAACGAGCTCGAGCAGCTCAGTCAATCGTTCCGGCGATATTTCGAGGTCTTTTGCCCGCTTAATAACTGTCTGCGTAACCTTCATCAGATAATCGCACCACTTTTCAGAGAATGCCTTATCACGTTTGCTGATTTCAAGATTCTCGTTGGCGACCAAATCAAAAAGCCCGCGGAGATGTTCCCGGGGGGTACGCCGAATAATTTTTTGCAGGATGTACTCCGACATGGTCTGATCCACGATCGCAGCTTCCGGATCCAGTCCATAATTCGCCCCGCCCTCCCGAATAATCTCCGCTGCCATGGAGTGAAGCGTTTTCACGCTGTAGCCGATTCCCGGGATTAGCCCCCGATCCGCCATCATGCGCCCAATCCGGTCTTTAAAGTTATTGACCGCTGCGTTTGAAAACGTCACGATGAGAACGATTGGCTCCATTCCCGGCGGAACCGCAGGATCCGCGCTCCGGACAAGCCGTTCCGCTAACTTCGCTGCCAACATGGCGAGCGTATGCGTCTTTCCAGATCCGGGAACCGCCGAAACCCCAAGCGTCCCCGATTCATACGCGAGAACTTTTGCCTGAGCCGGACGTGGTTTAAAAGTCACCGCTCGCCTCCTTCTTTAAGCGCACGCTCAGCTCCGCGAAAAGATAAAGCAGGACCGACTTCTGGTCCTTTCCTGATTCATCCAACTCACTGGCGTAAACGTAGACCCGTTCGCCGCACCGCGCTAAAAGCGACTGAATCATGTGCTGCATTTCCAATTGGTTGCGCTGATACTTTTTCATTTCGTCCCATAAGTCGCCCTCTTTCCAGGAAAGCGACAACACCGCGTCATTCGTCAACGGACCCAGCGGACGCTCCCACCAGGTCGTCGAACCGGCGTTGAGCCAGAATTGATAGCGGTAAGGGCGATTCAGTCCGACGAATGCGCCCGGGAGCGCGACCAGAACCGCCGGCTCCTCCGCGCCCGTAGCTGCGCCGTAATACGTCGCTGATACCATGCCGCTCGCGATTGCGTCCATGTACATTTTCCAGCTTAACCGCCCCTCCGGCAGCGCTTCCATGGCTCGGCGGTAGGTCTTAAGCGATTCAATGAGCCGGATGAAACCAACCGGAAAGTCCGGAGTCACATCCGTAAACGCCGCGAACCCCGGCTGCGTCAAGACCTGATGGAAAAAATCGGACATGAGCTGATCCGGCGAATCATCCGTATCACGGTGAGTCACGATCCAGCCGCTAAGCCTGTCCCATGCGCGCAAGAACGCCTGACTAAGCTCACCGCCCGCCTTTTCAGGCAGTTCGGAAAGCAAGATTGGCGTATAAATCGCGCTGCCGTCCTCACCGACTTCTTTTCTAAACGCTTTCAGGACGAAACGCTGAGCACGGATCGGGTCGAGCCCTGGGATAAAAAACCGGAGCATCTGAATCAAGTCCATTCCGCGGACAAGATAACCCCACGCTGGACGCAGCAGCGCCAACAGCGTCAACAGGCAGCGCGAATCCGCCTCAGCAGCAAGCCCGCGCGAGGCACGAATTGCGACCGTATCCACGTTTTGCATTCGCAATTCCCGCTCAAACATCATGTAAAGCACATCCGAGACAAGCGGCGCAATCAAAACGATTTCGCGCGGATCAACGCCATGACCATGAATGAGCGTCGCAATATCGCGCGCAGCTTCCTTAATCATGCGCGGATAATGGCGCACTTTGGTAAAGCGGTAGGCATCCCGCGGATCGCCCATGGTTTCGTCGATCGCTGAAGTCGGATCTTCAATCGCCCGGGAAAGAGATTGAATCGACGGAGACGTCACGAATGAATCCGAAAACTCAATTTCCCGATCCGCCCCGCTTCGAAGCCCTATCGCAGATTCCGGGTCGCCACCCATAAATGAACGGAAACCGCCCAATGAATCGTAAATCACGAGCGACCCATCAACAGTTTCCCGGATTTGCTGAATAAACGCATGGGCTAATGGAATATCTTCTTCGATATTGTCGAAGATAATAAATTGAAATTGCGACTTGAGCCAGCTTTGATAAACCGGCTTATGGGTTAAAACATGATGATAAATTTCGAGCTGAAGCGCGAAATCCAACATATTATCTTCTCGGCAAATTTGCTTGAACGTCAGTCCGATCCGCTGAACGAGGTCAAAAACCGGCTTGATCGCATCGTCGCCGACCCAGCTCGACCGCAGCCGTTCCGCGTACCGCTCAAACGGCAACCCAATCGCCGCCATTTTATGCATCGCCATCGCCGCCTGATTCAGGAATCGGTTCGGCGCCCAACGCAGCACATTCAACGCACCGCTTTCCCAATACGGCGCGACCACGGATTGAAGGACGACTTGCGCCGTTTCGATGTTGAGGAATAAAGGCGAGCCGGCGCCGCGCGGAAATCCTGCGTCTTCGGCGATGACCGGCCAAAATAGATTCAGGTTATGCTGAATGAAACCGTTGAAAGTTGTAACCCAGGCTTTTCGCCCCTGGCTCGTCATGACCTGACGATATGCTTCGCCCGCTGACGCTGCCGGTGTCAAAACGAGAGTTCGCTTCCAAGGCAGCTGCGATTCGAGCATGCGTCCAAGCAGGTCGCACCCCGCGGACGTCTTTCCCGTTCCGGGGCGACCGCTCGCGAAAATATGTTCCGTCAGGCTTCCGCCCGATAATTCTTTCTGTTTGTCGTTTCGATCCATTATCGATTCCTACCGTATGGAGAAAGTATACCCGTAACTTCGGAGGGGAACGGGAACTTTTCGGGCTAAATCATCGTCTTTATTCCAAATAGATCCGCTTTCCTCAGGTAAAATAGACACAGGAAAGAACCGATCCTACGTAGAAAGCAGGATAAACCTTATGAACAAACCAACTTATTTGACTCGTTACGCTGTCACTGCGCTCCTTATTTTGGTCGCGCTTTTCGGCTTTCGCGCCGCTGCTGCTCAGGAAGAGGCAGGCGAAACGTTCGATGGCGAAGGTCTGATCTCTCCGGATATGTTAGCGATGCCGGAAGACCCCAGCCAAACGCTTCCATTTGAAGGAGTCGGCGAAGATTATTTCATCGCCGATAATTCGTTCGGTGTTTCGCCAACGGACGCCGCTGCGCTTCGGGCGATCTATGAAAAGATGACCCCGATGGGCAAGCTCCAAAGCGGCTGGCTCTCCGGAAATGAGAATGCTTGTTCCTGGACGGGGGTCAATTGCGATGGCGAAACGGTCGTCGGGCTCAATTTCGATACCGTCGATTTTTTCTGTCAAATTCCGGCGGAGTTTGCCATGCTGCCTTCGCTTCGGGAAATTCATATGAGAAACACGCTGGTTCATGGAATTATTCCCGATGAATTATTCGTGAAAGACACGCTGAAAGTAATCGATCTGTCGAACAACTTGCTGACCGGACCGATCCCATCGAACATCTATTTGCCGAATTTGGAAATTCTGAGCCTCACGGATAACAAGTTAACTGAAGATAAACAGCGAGCTCTTGACGAACGTCCTGCTTTGGGCGGCTGCCAATCCGAATTGAACTATCCGCCGGAACTGAACATCGACTTGACGCCGGGACTGGATGGAGAGATTCCAGCGTCCATCGGAACGCTAAGCCTCCTGCGCCAGCTGGACCTGTCCGGGAATAATCTCGGAGGGAGGCTTCCGGATGAACTCATCTACCTCTACTCGCTCGATACAATCTACCTGAACGATAACAGCACCGAAAACGCATTCTCGACCGATAATGCGGAACTAATCACGAAATTACAATCCCTTCCCGATTATGACCTGTCGGGCGTAAACTTTATTGAGCCGCTCCCGACCGATACCGAAGTTCCAACGCCGGAGCCGCTCCCGACCGATACCGAAGTTCCGACGCCGGAGCCGCTCCCAACCGATACCGAAGTTCCGACGCCGGAGCCGCTCCCGACCGATACTGAAGTTCCAACGCCGGAACCGCTGCCGACGAATACCGATGTTCCTACGCCGGAACCGCTCCCAACCAATACACCGGTTTACGTCACGATGACCCCCGTTCCGCCGACCGCGACGAACGTTGTTCATTGGGTTACCGCCACGCCTCAACAATCGTTTAACTGGTTCATCACCGCCACACCTTATCGGCAATGGATGACAGCGACGCCGGGATGGCGGTATATGACGGCGACACCGATGCCGTACGTTCCGCCGATCTGGACCTATCCGACTGCCGTACCGCAGTACAGCTACCCAACCGCGGCGCCGCAATACAATTACCCGCCTGCAGCTCAAGGCTACGTACAGCCCCAGCCGACATATTACTATCCGCAAACAGCGCGGACCTCTGCGCCTGCGTCGAACTGGACACCCTTCGCGCCGGTCGCGACCTCAACCAAAGCGCCGACCGTCAATCCTGCGTCGCTCTTCGATTTCAAGTATGACGCGGCGCAAATGACCGCGGATAAACTTCCGGTCTCCTGGAAATATACGGGAATGGATTCATACATGATCAACTACCTGACCAAGAACCGAACCCTCTTCCCGGGTTTCGCGATGGAATGGATGACCGCGGATAAGCTTTGCTCCGGAGAGCGCTGCTCGTTTGAGATTATAAATATTCCGAATGACCTGCTCAAAGATGGCGTTTTCTATATTCAGCTCCAAGGCAGAGACAAGAGCGGACGCGTCTACCAGAGCGATCCGATCGGACTTCAGGCTGCCGTAACGCCGGAGCCATCCGCGACGCCGATCGTTGAGGAAGCTAAAAAAGGAAACTGGTTCACGCGCTTCTTCCGATGGCTTTTCGGACCGATTATCCGGCTCTTTGGGGGAAAATAGTTGAATGAGCTGGTTTGTGTATCTATCGAAAGCGTTGCCGGTTTTTGTCTATCCGATTGGGCTGACGTTCGTCTTGCTTTTGGCTGCGCTTCTCTCGTTCAAGTCAGAAAGGCTGCGGCTGCGGTTTCTTATCGCCGCAGCCCTGATCCTTTTTATCTTCGGGCTTCCGTTCCCTGGCGCGTATCTGACCCGCTGGCTTGAATCGAGCTATCCGCCGCTCGACGCCAAAGCCAAAGCTGATGTCATCGTCGTGTTAGGCGGTGGAACGGAATCGCATGAAACCCCGCGCTCCATGGTAGAAATATCCGGCGCGGGAGATCGAATCCTTTACGCCGCGAAGCTTTTTCACGAGGGACGAGCCGAAAAAATCCTGTTCGGGGGCGCATATATCACGGAACTGAGCGGTGAAAAAACCTCGATTGCATCGGAAATGGCGTCTGTCGCCGAAATGCTGAACGTTCCGGAGGACGCGATACTTCTTCAGGAAACCTCGCTGAATACGGTTGAAGAAGCCGCCGCTGACGCGAAAATTCTCGAAGAGTTGGGCGTTAATCGGATCATCCTCGTGACGAGCGCGACCCATATGTTCCGCGCGGTCAAGCTGTTCGAGAAACAGGGGCTGACTGTCCTCCCCGCGCCAACAGATTACAGCTACTCTGACGCCGAATGGAAAACGCTGATGACCTTTAAGCCGGAAAAATGGTATACCTACCTGATCCCGACCTCTGGAAATATCCGGGCGTTTGAAACTGCCGTCAAGGAGTATCTCGGAATTTTCATCTACCGTATTCGCGGCTGGATGTAGAAGAATTGGCTCAAAGTGAGGCTGTTCCAAAATGCCTTCAGCATGGAATAGCCTCCTGAATTTCTTCATCATATCGAGATGTCCATGGCTCCTCCCGCTTCGCTTCCCCCATCCGCTTCGCTTCGGGGACAAGCGGGGAGCCCGCCATCTCGATTTTCTATCATATTTCCTGGAAAAGTTTCTTCTCCACTCCTTCCGGAGAAAATTCCGATGTCTCACACCAAATTTGGTTTACAACAATGTTCATACAGGTTGAACAAGGTTTGGACAGCTTGTATTCCAGCGCCGAATGAGAGTGAACTGTCCCCGAAGCGAAGCGTGAGATCATTGTCATATTTCATGATCAACAAATACAATTTATCCAACTCCAAACAAGCTTGTATCAGTCCCTTTTTTCTAGCTTTTTTAATTGGAGAAACGCCTTTATGATATATTTCTTGATTCTATGAGCACGGGTTATAAAAAATTCTTAATGCTTTGGGCAGCAAGCTTTATCGCCGCCATCGGCTCTGGTCTGACCTCGTTCGGACTCGGGGTCTACATTTTCCAAGAAACCGGATTAGCCGCGACGACGGGGATTATCATGCTGGCTGGCTTTCTCCCGGGCATTCTGCTAAGTCCCTTGGCTGGCGTTTTAGCGGATCGCTATGACCGCCGCATGCTAATGATTTTAGGAGACGGACTTTCCGCGCTCGGGATAGTTTATATTTACTACGCAATCGCGAACGGCGGCGCCAGCGTCACGGAAATCGCCATCGGCGTCACGATCAGTTCCGTTTTCTCCTCGCTGACTCAGCCAGCCTTCAACTCCACGATTTCGGATTTGCTCGACAAGGATGAATATTCTCGTTCAAGCGGCTTGACCCAATTAACGTCGAGCGCGCGCTATTTGATCTCTCCATTACTCGCCGGCGTCTTACTCAGTGTATCGGGGATTCGCTTGATCCTGCTCCTCGATATTTCGACAATTATCCTGACCGTCGCTGTGACCTGGCTGGTTCGCAAACAGCTCGTTTCATCTCCGAAAAAAGAGCGGCGTTCAATGCTCGAAGATTTCAAAGCAGGCTTCGCCATCGTCTACAATCACAAAGGAATTTGGTCGTTGCTCCTGACAATCTCGCTGATGTCTTTTTTCTTCGGAACGATTCAGACGCTTTCTGGTCCCATGATTTTATCCTTCGCTGATTCCGATTATCTCGGAATGGCGTTGAGTATTTCGGCGAGCGGAATTCTGGCGGTCAGTCTGCTCCTCGGGCTGTTTTCGATTAAAAAGGATTTCCATAAGATCCTCTGCACCGCGCTTTTTTTCGCAGGAATTTTTATGGCAGGCTTTGGGTCACGGGAAAACAGGATTCTGATTTGCCTGTTCGGCTTTTTATTCTTCGCCATGCTTCCGTTCATCAACATGTCGTTAGACTACTTCATACGCGTCAACGTCGCCAAGGATGCGCAGGGGCGCGTATGGGGATTGATCGGGATCATTTCGCAAATCGGAAATGTGATTGCCTTCGCCGCCATCGGGCAAGTTGCGGATGTCCTCTTCGTGCCTTTGCTGGAAAAAGACGGTCCGCTCGCAGGGACTGTCGGCGCTCTGATTGGCGTTGGGAAAGGTCGTGGCTTTGGGTTCCTGATTATTCTTTCGGGGGTTCTTTTGAGTCTTTCGGCTTTGCGGCTCTACCGTAACGACGCGATCCGAAAGCTGGAAGACCCAGCTGGGGCGCCGGATCTTTCAACCGCACCAGATCGTATATAAGAACATCGACAAACGAGGAATAAAGCAAATTTCTTTCGGAGACTAAATAAATGATTGAGATAAAAGAAACGACAATTGAGGACATCCAAAATGTTCAACGCCTTTGGGCGGATGGGGACGTAATGCGCTTTGTCGGATTTCCAGACGGTCTTCACAAGACAGACGATGCCATGCAGAGATGGTTTCGCTGGATCATCGCAAATCGACCAATATTAAATGAATTTTCAATATTTGAAAATGGGAAATATTGCGGTGAAACATTTTATAAAATCGATAAAGGGTTGTGTCAATAATCTTTCGCAAATTCATACGCCATCGGTTGTGTGCTATTTAAACGGCAGTTTCGCTTTCAGTTTCAGTTTGAAGCTCCTGATCGAATAAATGCTGCATGTTCAGATATCGTTTTGTACCCCATGCGGACTCGGCTACGTGTCGCAATCTGGCGCAGACAAGCATTAATGCGCTCTCACCGTCCGGAAAAGCGCCGATCGCCTTGGTTCTTCGTTTGATTTCGCGATTAACTCGCTCGATCGTGTTGTTCGT
>DAOUFB010000195.1:0-35524 GCA_034430135.1 Flexilinea sp.
CCCCTTCCCAGTTTCTTAAGATCCATGCTTCCAACTTGTAACGCATCATTGACAAACCAACACAATAGAATCGACAGTTCACAACTAAACACGAGACTAAATTCCGTAATTATGCGTCATGATTTCAGAAAAAAAAAGGCTGCATTGCTTTTTCGGGTTTGTCCCAAAAAGCGTCTAAAAGCTTCCGTGAAAGTCGTTTAAAACGGGAGAGGGTGACGATTTCGAAAGTAAGAAACAGCGTTTAGCGACAATCAGGAAAAAGAAACAAGGAAAAAATAAAGGATGACCATGCGAGATCATCCTTTTGGGCTTAAGGTTTTCTTAGATGCAGCAATTTAAACGGGCGCTTGATCCCGAGTTATTTTTCTTCGGTGATCCGATCGATCCCGCCCATCCAGGGCTTCAGGACATCGGGGACAATAATTGAGCCATCTGGCTGCTGATATGTTTCCATGACCGCGATCAGCGTCCGCGGGAGTCCCAACCCGGATCCGTTCAACGTATGCAGGAAGCGCGGCTTTCCGGTCGCGCTGTCGCGGAAGCGGATTCCGGCACGGCGCGCCTGAAAATCGCCGTCATTCGACACGGACGAAACTTCGAGCCATTCTTTTCCGCCCGGCGCCCAAACTTCGAGGTCGTAGCAGATTTCTGCGTTGAACCCTAAATCTCCGGTGCATTGGGCTACGACACGATAGGGAAGGTCCAGCAGCTTCAGCGTTTCTTCAGCGCTGGCTAACATGCGGTCGAGTTCCTCCGCTGATTTATCCGGATGCGCATAGCAGTACATTTCAACTTTATCAAATTGATGTCCGCGCTTAATCCCGCGGACGTCGCGTCCAGCGCTCATCTTTTCGCGGCGGAAACAGGGTGAGTACGCCGTGAACCGCATCGGGAGTTTTTCTTCATCCACGATTTCGTTCATGTAAAGACCCGTCAATGGGACTTCCGCCGTGGGGATCATCCAGTAGTCTTCTTCAATATCTCGATAAAGATTATCTTTAAACTTAGGCAACTGCCCCGAGCCATATAAAATGTCGCCTTTGACCATGAACGGCGTGTAACGTTCTTGGTAACCCTGTCGGACATGCAGATCGAGCATATAGGCAATCAGAGCGCGCTGAAGCCGGGCAGCTGCGCCGTTGAGGACATAAAAGCGCGAACCGGTCAGCTTCACGCCGCGTTCAAAGTCGATAACGTTCAGCCGTTCTCCCAATTCATAGTGCGGCAGGAGTTCCCAATCACGGCTCTGAATCGTTCCTTCGGTTCGCACGACTGGATTGTCACTGTCGCCCGCTCCGACGGGAACTTTCTCGTTCGGAATATTGGGGACGATTGCCATCAATCCGGTCAGTTCATCTTCGACGCCCCTGATTCTCGCGTCCAGTTCCGTAATCCGATCCGCGACGGACTTCATCGCGGCGATTTTGGCTTCGCGTTCAGCGGCGTCTTTCGTGCGTCCGATTTCCTTCGACGCGGCGTTCCGTTCCGCTTTGAGCGCTTCAACTTCGCCGAGGAGCGTCCGACGTTCGACGTCAAGCACGACGATCCGATCAATCGGTTCCGCGTCCATCTGGCGCTTTTTCATCGATTCTCGAACGCGATCTGGGTTTTCCCGTATCAGGCTGATATCTAACATATTTATTTCCTCTTCCTAAAATTTAAAAAAGCGATTCTGTATTCAACCGATACCCGAGTCCATGTTCTGTAACGATTGTCTTCGGGCGTTTGGGGTTCTTTTCTATTGCGCTTCGAAGCCACTGGATATGAACATCGAGCGTTCGCATGTCTTCAATGTTTTCCGATTTCCAGACTGCACTGAAGATTTCGCTCCGGAGGATAACACGGTTCGGATTATCAATGAAAAATTGGAGCAGGTAGCCTAACAGCGGGGTCAGGCGCGTAATACGACCGTTCACGTCGAGGATGTTTCGTTCCCCATTGAAAGTCATGCGTCCGATTTTTTGGACGGTTGGTTCAAGAATAGCTTCAAAAAAACCGATACGGTTCACGAGCGTCTGAACCTGGAACGGAAGGGTCAGCACGATGTCCGCCTTTTCGGAAATTTTCCCGTTTTTCAATGTTTCGTCGATAATCAGGATGATCCGGACGTTTGGGTCTTCTGCCTTCATTCGGTAAATGATTCGATTCCCTGCTGTTCGGAGGGAGGCGGCGTCGATCAGGATCAGGAACGGACGAAACGTCCGCATTTTTTCAATCGCGACCGACCCGGTTGCAGCGATTTCGATATCATACCCTTTTTGAGACAGGCTTAGAAAAAAAGAAGGGTGATCCGTCTGCTTCCCCTCGATGAGAACGATCTTACCGATGTTTTTTGTTTTTTCGTTGCGTTCTGTCATTCCCCGTAAACCTTTAAGAAATACCCGTATATTCTACCTGATTTTTTTTGGAAAACGACAAAATCAGGAATGGTTCGCGCGACGTCGAACTTGAATTATAATACCTGTGCGCCAATGAAACGGCGTTATTTTAATCCTGGCGCGAAAGAACGGAGGTTGACTGAGGTGGACGAGTGGGTCGAATTTGCGGTGGACAGTATTCATGTCAGTTTAACTACGCAGCAGCGGATGCTGATTTTAAAGGACATCCATGACGAAGTTTACCTGCCGATATGGGTCGGATCCTACGAGGTCGATACGATCGTTATCGGTTTGCAGGAAATTGAAATCAGCCGTCCCCAAACGACCGACCTGCTTAAGGAAGCGATCGAAAATCTGAACGCAAAGGTCGTCCGCGTTGAAGTTACCAAGCTTCAGGATGAAACTTATTATTCGAATATTCTGATACAGAACGGCACGGAAGTTTTACGGCTGGACGCGCGTCCGTCGGACGCGATTGCGCTTGCCGTCCGTGCGCATGTCCCGATTTTCGTTTCACGAGAAGTTATCCTCGCAGCGGCGATCCGCCCGGAGCGGGATATCCGAAATACGCAGGCGTATCTTGACCGAGTCCGCCCGGCGCAGGTCGATGTTAATTATTATGATGAACCATTCAGCTCCGCGGATATCGCGGGTCTAAACGTGTTTGACGATTTTCTTCGAACTCTCGATAGTGACAGTATCGGCGAAATGAGTGAGGAAGAATTAGCCCGACTCATGGATGAAGCGTCTTTAGGCAGTGATTCGCCCGCGGAGGGCGGATCGGTTTCAGATCAAACCCCCGATTCCGACGGATCGGCAGAGGGCGATTCATCCGACACCGAGTAAAGACATGGACGCGTATCCTTTTGATCCGGTCGAAGGCGCCGATCCTATTATGTCTCCCGATGACAGCGGTATTTTACTCGTAAACCGCGACGCTGAGGTCAATGTCCTTGGCTCGCTCCTCATTGATTCGGAACGTTATTACGACGTTAGCCGTTGGATCAGCGGCGATGATTTTTATTTCCGGAAACATCAATATATATGGGCTGCGATTCGTGACTTGGTGAACGACGGTATGACGGTGGACGTGACGACGGTTGCGGCACGCCTGAAGGACGTCGGACGGTACTCGGATATCGGCGGGCAGGAATACCTTCTGTCCCTGACGATTGAAACAGCGTCGACGTTAGGCGCTGAATCGTATGCGCGGATTGTTCAGGAAAAAAGTATCCGGCGTCAGCTCGTTGCCCGTTCGGCGGAGATTGCGACGCTCGCGAAAGACGAAGCGACTGCGCTCGATAATGTCTTTCAAACTGCGGAACGAAAGCTGTACGAGATCCACGAAAATCGGTCGTCCAAAGGTTTTGAGACGGCTCAGGAAGTTATTCAGGAAGTTTTCAGTAAGCTGCATGAGAAAGCTCAGTCTCAGGAGGAGTATCACGGGCTTCCGACTGGTTTCGTCGATTTGGATAAAATGCTCGGCGGAATGCATGGGTCAGACCTGATGATCGTGGCGGCACGTCCCGGAATGGGGAAGACGAGTTTCCTGATGTCGGTTATGCGTCATGCCGCACTTCGCGCGAAAAAGTCCGTCGTTTTTTTCTCGCTTGAAATGGGAAATGACCAGATTATGCAGCGTTTACTTTCGCAGGAATCGGGGATTGACAGCCGGAAAATTCGCGACGGACGGCTCGCGCCAGACGAGCTTCAAAGCCTCTTAATTTCGATGGACAATATCGGCGATACTCATCTCTATCTCGACGACACACCGGGCATTACCCCGGCGGCGCTCCGTTCAAAATGTCAGAAGCTGAAGCGGGAGACGGATATTGATCTGGTTATCATTGATTATCTTCAGCTCATGACTGGCGATCTTTTCAAGGACAACCGTGTTCAGGAAGTCTCCTATATTTCGCGGAATTTGAAAATTTTAGCGAAGGAGTTGAATGTTCCGATTCTGACCGCTGCTCAGATGTCGCGTTCTGTTGAACAGCGTGCAGATAAGCTGCCGATGCTGTCCGACTTGCGTGAATCTGGTTCGCTTGAACAGGATGCGGATATTGTGATGTTCTTGCATAAGCCTGATTCGGATGGAACGGATGATCTCGAAGGTCTGGTCAAGTTGATCGTTGCGAAACACCGGAATGGTCCGGTCGGTGATATCGACCTCGTTTATCGAAAGAACCTGGCACGCTTTGATAACGCTGCTCGGGTGAACGATTTCGGCGGATAAAAGGAAGGTACTGCATGCCCAACCGGTTTACAGGTTTCGAGAGCGGAATTGAATCGATCCCAAGCCAATTCTTTTCCGAGCTTCTCCCGAACATTGACGATATGGATGAACTGAAAGCAACGCTGTTCGGCTTCTACCTTTTGAATCAGTTTGAAGGCAACGCGCGCTATATTCTTGTCGACGATTTTCTTGAAGCGGAAACGATTCGCTTGGCTTTCGGAAACGAAGACGCACGCGAGCGAATTGAAGCCGGAATGAAAAAAGCGGTTGAGTTCGGCGTTTTTCTTCCGCTTCCATTTAAAAATGAAGTTCTTTATTTCTTGAACAGCCCGAAAGGGCGGGCCGCGATTCGGAAACTGGAAGCGGGTGAATGGGTTCCCGATTCATTTTTGCATTTATCCTCGTCTTTGAACCTCGAACGTCCGAACATATATCGATTATATGAGGAAAATATCGGACCTTTGACACCGCTAATCGCCGATCGACTGACGGCAGCGGAAAAAAGGTATCATGCCGATTGGGTTGCGGATGCGATCGAGATCGCGATCGTCAATAATGCGCGCAGCTGGCGTTATATAGAGACGATACTGAAAAATTGGAAGGAGAATGGGCGCGATGGAATCCAAAGAGACGATCGTTGAGCGGCTGCGCCGTATTTACGGGGATATTCAGCCTACCGTACTGAATGAAGGCGCAGCACCGGTCGGTTCATATGGGGCGTTGGGTGACCCCAACTGTCCGATATGCGGTGGGGTCGGCTACGTTTCGATGGATCTTCCGCTTGACGATCCCGATTTTGGACGGATCAGACCCTGCGAATGCCGGAAGCAGGCGCAAGGAAGCGCCCTCCGTCAGGAACAGCTTCGTTTGAGTAATCTCATTGGTTACGAGCGCATGACGTTCGAGACGTTCGACGCCGAACGGTTTGATTTGCGGCCGAATGAAAAAGACGCTTTGATGCGTGCAAAAAAAATGGCGGTGAGCTTTGCGACGAATTTGCAGGGATGGCTCTTTTTTCAAGGCGGATATGGCGTCGGTAAGACGCATTTAGCCGCGGCAATCGCGAATGAAGTGCTGCGACAAGGTGTCGATTGTATTTTTCAACCGGTGCCGGATTTGTTGGATTGGATCCGCGCAACTTACAAACGCGGCGGCGAGAGATACACAACGCGTTTTGAACGGATTAAGAACGTTCCGGTTCTCATTCTGGACGATTTAGGCGCGGAGAGCGGTACGGAATGGGCGGATGAAAAGCTTTTCCAGATCTTCAATCACCGCGTCGTTCATCATTTGGCTACGGTCATTACGACGAATATTGACCCAAAGGAAATGGATGGGCGGATTGAGTCGCGCTTAAATGATCCGTCGCTTGTTACGCGGATTTTCCTGGACATTCGCGATTATCGGAAACCCCTGGTTGAGGGTCGGACGATTTCAACGCTGCGCGACTATCCGGACCGCACCTTTGAGACGTTTAATCTTCGACCCGATGAAAACATTCCGGCAGAGGGACGAGCTGAGTTGGAGACGGCGCTTCGAAAGGCGAGGGAGTATGCCATGAATCCGCGCGGATGGATCGTCTTTTCGGGTCCGAATGGCGTCGGAAAAACGCATTTAGCCGCGGCGATTGGGAACGAAGCCGATAAGCGATCCGAAGTCCGCTTTGTGAGCGTCTCCGAGCTGTTGGATCATTTACGCTCGACGTTTAACCCATCGAGCGGTGTTTCTTTTGACCGGCTTTTTGAATCGGTCAAGAATTCGCCGGTTTTGATATTGGATTATTTAAATACATCCGTGGCGACACCATGGGCAAAAGAAAAACTTTTCCAAATCATCAGTCATCGCAGCGTGCTCCGGCTTCCAACTGTGGTAACGACGAATATGGCGATCAAGGATCTCGAACCGGGTATTCAGAGCCGATTTCTGGATTCGAAAAATGTCACGATCGTGACGATGTTTGCCGTACCAATGTATGGACGCTGTGACGACGAGCTTCCAAGCCGGGAAAAGGGATCACGTTACAACAAGTTTAAGCTAAAATAAAGGTGGGGTTCGTCTTTGTCGTTGCTGTTGAAAATGAACCGTTCGTATGGTTAAGAATGAACTGTTTTAGGAAAGGAGCGCTATGCACGGAAAAAGCCGAGTTGCAATTTATTATCTAACTGGAGTTGTCTTTTTTCTCGTCTGGTTTTCCTTGTCTGCTTTGATCGCTCCTGTTCAGGCAGCACAGACGTTGACCACGGAAGAAATTATGACGATCCTGGACATCATGATTAAGGACGCCGAAGAAAATGGGGTTATCGCGAATGAGGCGCTAATCAGCAAACTGCTGGAAATGGCTGAAAAATCTTCCATGTCTGAAGCATCAGGTTTGTTAAATGATCTGTCCGCAGCGGGTTCAACGTCGAACTCACGGCCCGGACCGGCTGAACTGGCCCCGACGCAGCCAGCGGATGATGCCGTCGACTGCTTCATGAAAAAACCGAACCTAAATCAGGATGCGACTTGCACCCTGCCGGGGAGGGATCCTGAATTTTCGTTCAATGTCCAATGGCAGCCGCGCATGAATACCTATATCGGTGGCGTCGGTTCAAAGGGGCATTTCGTTGAGATTCGCGTCATGATTACGAACCTGACCGATAAAACCTGGGACGGGTATTCGGCGACTTCATTTTTGTTGGCGACCGACGTTCAAGGGGTCGATCAACATGTTTCTGTACCGCTTGATGAAAACGTGTCTTTCATCAAGTCCAAGTCATATGAAGTCAACCAAATCAAGGATATCGCTTACCCAGGAACTGCATTGACAACGTTTCTCGTTTTCGATGTCCCGAAGGAAACGACAGGGGGACAGCTCGTTTTCCGCGCAATTGACCGCTCAGGGCAAAAGTCCGACATTCGGGTCAAAATTCCGCTGCCGAAGTTTATTCCTGTCCCGACCGAATAACCGTCATTTCCCGCGGTTGATTCGAATGACCATCGTGTAAAATTTCGAATTATAAGATCGTCTGATGAAATCGGTGTGAATCCGATACTGACCCGCAACCGTGAGAGCGATGCTCAAGCCGGACCATCTGATGAGACTGTTGACGTTGACGCCTCGGGGTTTGGGCGGAAGAGTGTGAAGAAGAAAGAGCCTCCATTGGCTCTTTTTTGATGACCCGCTGCGGACTTGTGACGTTGGAGATGGACGATCGGAAATGGAGACAATATGAATAAGAAACGCAGTATTGGTAGTTTGATGGTGGTAATGGTAATATGCCTGCTGGCGGTCAGCTTTAGCATGGTCCTGGCGCAGTCAACGACGACGATGGAAGAAATTAAGGTCAAGTCGTTGACCGACGGTTTCAAACACAAAGTTGAAATCACGTACCCTTTGACGAAAATCGTTTCGCTTGCACCGTCTGTTTCGGAAATGGTCTGTGCTGCTGGGATTTGCGATAAGTTAGTCGCGGTTGACGCATACTCAAACTATCCGGAATCCCTCGAAGAACTTGAGAAGGTTGGCAATTTCAGCGGGGAGCTCGATTTGGAAACTATCTTATCGCTTGAGCCTGACCTGATTTTAGCCGCAGAAATCAGCGCTCCGGAGCAAATTAAGTCGCTCGAAGATTTAGGAATTCCCGTTTATCAGTTCAAGAATCCGACGGATCTCGACTCCATGGCGGCATACTTCGCTGAATTTGGCGAAGTTTTAGACGAAGAAGAAACGATGGCAGCCGCGGCGGAGGATTTCGCCGCCCGTTTAGACGCGGTCCAAAAGACATTGAAAGACGTCAAACCGGTTCGTGTATTTTACGAAATTGACGCATCGGATCCAGCCAGTCCCTGGACAACCGGCGCAGGGACGTTCATCGATAACATTATTACACTTGCGGGCGGAACGAATATTGCGGCGAGCCAGGAAGGCGATTGGATCCAAGTCAGCGTTGAATTTCTTCTCGAATCCGAACCGATGGCAATCTTTTTAGCTGACGCGAATTACGGGGTTACGGCTGAATCGGTCGAGGAGCGTGAAGGTTGGGGAAAGATCGCGGCGGTTGCCTCTGGCGCAATTTATCCGCTCGATTCGGATATCGCTTCCCGCCCGGGACCGCGTTTAGCGGATGCAGCTGAAATCATGGCGGAATACCTCCACCCTGACGCGTTTAAGAAGAAATAGACTTAGGATCAGATGAAACAACGAACCGGTTCAATCGCGTCCATCCTCGTCGTTGCGTTATTTCTGCTGCTGGCGGCGGGTGTTCTGGTTGGACCGGTTTGGCTTGAGTTACGGACGATTGGCGCGGTTTTAAAGCTGCGCCTTTTCGCTGAAACGGTACCAGATGACTTATCGAAGGTTGAAACGATCATCTTCGACTTGCGCCTCCCGCGGGCGCTTTTATTAATTTTGACGGGCGCGGCGCTTGGTTCTTCCGGCGCATCCTATCAGGGCTTGTTCCGAAATGCGCTCGCGGATCCGTTCCTCATCGGCGTTTCATCTGGCGCGGGGCTTGGCGCAGTCATCGCGCAGTCAATTCATTGGAGCGACCCGCGTTTCGCTCCGTTTGCCCGACCGCTATTTGCATTGGCGTTTGGGATGCTGGTTGTGACGGTTGTTTTTTTGATTGGACGGGATCGAGAGATTGGAAGTTACTCATCCAACCGATTGATTTTAGCTGGCGTCGCAATGAACGCTTTTTGCTCTGCCCTGATTAGTTTCGTCCTTCTCTTTTTTCGCAACAATTTGCTCACGTCGATGTCCTGGATGATGGGCGGAATTACGCTTTCCGGATGGATTCCGATTCGGATTCTGACGCCGATGATGGCGGTCGGATTGATGGGGCAGTTTGCTTTTGCTTATTCGATCAACGTTTTACAGTTTGGAGAAGAACAGGCGGAAACCCTTGGCATTGAAACCGGAAAAGTTCAACGGCGGATTATTTTCTTTACTACGTTGACGACAGCGGCGGCGATTTCCTTCTCCGGCGTTATCGGTTTTGTTGGATTAATTGTCCCTCATGTCATTCGTTTTCAGATCGGCTCGGATTACCGGAAAATTCTGCCTTTATCTGCGTTGGGGGGCGGGGTTTTTCTATTAGCCGCGGACTTGATCGCCCGCAGGGCATTCGCACCGCAGGAATTCCCGGTTGGGCTGGTGACCGCGCTCACCGGTGCGCCTTTTTTCTTTTGGCTGTTGGCGAGGCAGGGAGTTCGCGAGTGACCGAATTCCGACTCTGCTTTGATCATGTTTCGGTTGGCTACGGGAGCAACGGCGGACAACGTGTTTTACTTCGGGATGTTGATTTCGAGCTTCGACCGGGCGAGGTTTTTGGGTTGATAGGTCCGAACGGTTCAGGTAAGACGACGCTCGTCCGCTCTATCTTCGGCGGTGCAAAAGTCGTCGATGGACGAATCACCTATCATGGTCAGAGTTTGCCCGATTTAAAACCGCGCGAACGGGCTGAAATTGTTTCACTTGTCCCGCAGCATCACATTGTTCCGGAAGGGTTCACGGTCTTCGACGTGGCGGCGATGGGGCGGACGGTAACGCTGGGTCGGTTTGGACGTCTAAGTTGGAAAGACCGGGAACGGATTGACGCAGCGCTGCAACTGGCAGGCGCGGATCCATTGCGGGAGCGTCTCTGCTGTCGGTTGAGCGGCGGAGAACAGCAGCGCGTGCTTTTGGCACGGGCGTTGGCTCAGGACACGCCGATCATGGTGTTAGACGAGCCGAATACCTTTTTGGATCTCCACTATCAGGTTCATATTCTTGAACTGGTTCGTTCAATTAGTCGGACTCGGAGCGTTGGCGTGCTCCTGATTTTGCATGACTTGAATCTTGCGTCCCGGTACACGGACCGGTTGATGATTTTATCGGATGGAAGGGTTGTTGACGTTGGTGAAACGGACTCGGTCATGGACGCATCCCGGTTGAGCGAAGTCTATCGAATCAAATTGGAGCGGATTGAACGCAGTTTCCCGCATGCTCCTATATTTATTCCGGAGGAGAATCCGGCGGCACACGAATAATTTGGTGTATACTTTCCCGCATGTATTACAAGGCAATTTTTTTTGACGTCGACGAAACGCTGTACCCGTCTGGGTCGAATCTCGTCGGGGTCGTTGAATCACGGATGAATCGCTTTATTGACGAGCAATTTGCAAAAGGACGATTCGGTTCCGTCCGTCCATCGCGGGATAAATTGTATCAGACTTATGGAACGACGGCGAAGGGTTTGAACGTTGAGCATCATGTGGATACGTTTGAGTTCATGCATTACATTAATGAGTTCGATCTATCACCGCATTTGTCCGCTTCGGATGAAGTTCGCAGCATGATTCGCCGAATTCCGTTGAAAAAATACTTGCTGACGAATGCTGACCGGTTTCATGCTCAGCGTGTTTTGCGAAGACTTAATTTAGCTGATTGTTTCGACGGCATGATTGACTCAATCGATATTTTCCCGGACATCAAGCCGTCGCGGAAAGCTTATGAATTCGCGCTGCGGATCACAAACGAGACCGATCCTACTAAATGTATTTTCGTTGACGACAAGAATGAAAATATTACGACCGCGCATGAACTCGGTTTTTTCGCGGTTCAGGTTGGCTTGGGAGAGGTTTCACCCGTGGCGGATGCGGTGATCGCTGAAATAACCGACTTGCCTAAATTAGGACTTTACCAGGAAAAACCCGATACCGAATAAGACGGATTCGCTGGTTTTTTATTGGTTTAAACAGGAGGATTTATACAGAATGAACAATAAGTTGATTCGAAATATCGCGATAAGTATTATCACGTTTAGTATTCTTGTGATAGGTTTTTGCTCCGGCGTGGTAATCGGAACCGTCGCGGGACGCAGCCCAGCAGGCGAACCCGTCCTTTCGCAAATTGAGTTTTTGGATGCGAATGCTGAAATTGACGCGGATGTCAATTCGGATGATGAACCGTCGGAAGAGCTTGATTTGAACGTTTTTTGGGAAGCGTACCAAATCCTTGAAAATTATTATGTAGATCAACCGCTTGACAAGAATAAGCTTTTGGAAGGCGCGATTCAGGGTATGGTTGATTCATTGGGTGACCCGCACACGCGTTATTCCGACGCCGAATCGTACCAGGAAGAACAAGAGTATATCGAAGGCGGTGAATACGAAGGCATTGGCGCCTGGGTTGATCTTTCGGGCGATTACGTTCAAATTACTTCGCCGATGCGCGGAAGCCCCGCTGAAGCCGTCGGACTGAAAACGAAGGATCTTGTCATTGCCATTGACGGCGAAGATCAGACGGGTGTTGATCCGAATTTGTCCTTGGCGAAGATTAAAGGACCCGCTGGAACGGATGTTGTATTGACGATCAAGCGCGGCGATGAAGAGCCATTCGATGTGACGATTACGCGTGAACGCCTGACCACGCCGATGGTTACCTGGGAAATGCGCGAGAATCAGATTGCGTACATTGCAATGTCCCAATTCGGTGAATTGACGGTTGATGAGCTTGAAGATGCAATTGACGATCTAATGCCCCAGAACCCGACCGGAATTGTCCTTGATTTGCGCAACAACGGCGGCGGTTACGTTGACACCTGCATTTCCGCGGCAGAAGAGTTTTTACCGAAAGATTCGGTGGTCCTCGTCGAAAAGAGTGGAAATGGCTTGATGACTGAAAAACGGACGCGTTTTGAAGGCATGGCTCAGAATATCCCGCTGGTCGTTCTCGGAAACGAGGGTACGGCGTCTGCATCGGAAATTCTGATCGGTGCGCTCCAGTATCACGATCGTGCGATTTTCGTTGGGACACAAACGTACGGGAAGGGTACGATGCAGATTCAGCAAGAGCTTTCGAATCATGGCGCTGTTTCGGTCACGATCGCCCGCTGGCTGACGCCCGCCTTGGCGTCGATTCATAAGGTCGGGATTACGCCGGATATCGTCGTTGAATATACCGATGAAGACGCTGAAGCTGAGATCGATCCGCAGTATGACAAGGCTGCTGAACTTATCCTTGAAGGGGTTCGTCCGGAGGATGTGGCGCCTATTACTGAGGCGGAAGACGAGGAAGAAACTGATTTGTAATAAAATGTCCTGAATTTGGACAAGTCTTGTGTAAATGCTGAATCTTGGTGTAGAATGGTGTCCGTACCATGGAAAAAGGTAACGCGCAAACATATCATTAGAAATTCAGATTATCCCTTATCTTTTGACGGACGTCTTGAGTTAAGGTATAATCTTTTTTTCGTTATATTATAAAATGGAGATTGGTTAAATATGGAACAGGAAGTCAAACAGGGGTTAGAGGCGGAGGAGGAGATCCTCCCTGTCGCCGAATCAGCGGACGAAGCCGCTGAGGATGTCGTTGAAGAAAGCGGTAACGGACCGAAGGTCAAGACGCAGTTCACCGGTAAAGTCGTCAAGATGAGCTTGGCTGCTGCGTTGGTTGACATTGGTATCGATATGCCGTCGGTCATTCATATTACCCAGATCCCGCGGCAGGAAGGCGACATTGCGCCGAAGAACCTTTCGGATTTGTTGTCCGTTGGTCAGGAAATTACCGTATGGGTTCGCCGAGTCAAGGACGGGCGGGTTGAATTGACGATGATCAAGCCTTTCGATCTCGAATGGCGTGAAATCAAGAAAGATATGGTCGTCAAGGGAACCGTTGTCCGCATGGAACCGTTCGGTGTTTTCGTCGAAATTGGCGCGGAACGTCCTGGACTGGTGCATATCTCTGAGCTGGCGCATAACTATGTCAAGCAACCTTCAGACGTTCTCCAGGTTGGACAGGAAGTTGAAGCTCAGGTTTTAGAGGTTAATCGCCGCAAGAAACAGATCAAGTTGTCAATGAAGGCGTTGATCGAAGCTCCGGAAGACTCGGACCGCACGTCGTATGGTCGCAACGCAGAAAAGCTTGGCGATATTGATCTTGCGGAAGTTGGTGCATCGCGCGTCGCTCCGCGTCCGCTTTCCGCTCGTGCGCAGCAGCTCAAGGCTCAGAACTTTGACCCGGATGCGGCGAAGTCGTCCGCTCGAAAGCCGAAACGCACATCTAAGAAACGCGCTGAACTCAATAGCGGCGGCATTGACCTGATGTTCTCGTCGACCGCTGAAGGCGAAGTCGAACAGACGGCGATGGAAATCGCGCTCCGCGAAGCGATGGAGAAGGCAAAGTCCCGCAACAAGACCGACAAGAAAAAGACGGCAATCTCGGAAGAACAAGCCGATATTTTAGCTCGAACCCTCAGCAACAAAGCCGGATAATTGTTTTACCCAAAACCATTCTCCGGAACAAAGCAGCTCGCAAGAGCTGCTTTTCCTTTTGCAGTACTTTAGTGCGATTTCGAACGACGAAGACGTTTGGAATTAAAAAACACCTGCAATGCAGGCGGAAGGGAAGAAAGCTTTGCTCCAAAGGTATGGATAAGCAGAATGAAGGAAGTGAGGATCTCTGGATACAGAGATGAGCCTGGTGGATATAGGAGGTAGCTGCATAGAAGGAATTAGGAACACAAGTCCATGCAGAAGGAAAAAGAATGACGTTTTACTTTATGTGTCCTCAATCCGTTATTTAAATATATGATAGGATGAAGCTTCATGACTATGGCTTGTTTTTTTTGAGATCATGAAGATGAAAAAGTCTTGAATTTTCAATGAAAAATGGTTGATTATATGAGGAGGCTATATTAAAATGGGCGTCTTGCTTCTACAAGTAGTTTTATATTGCTTATTATTCACACTGTTAGTGGCTTTGTCATTCAGAGGTAACGCGATTAATATTGTATATTTTTATCCTAAATCTGTTATAGATAAGGTTGTTGAATTCGGTTATACAGATTATAAAACAATTAAAAGAAATAAGATAAAATTTAATTCTATATTTATTGTGTTAATGTTTGGAAGTCTGATATTAATTGTTGGGTCATGGAATAAAATTAACGATTTTAAACAAGCGTATATTCAATTAAATATTTTTCTTCAATCCTGGAATATCTTTGATGGATTGGTTATGGATATTTTATGGACCAGTAATAGCAAGAAGTTAAAAATCAAAGGAATAAAGGATAGTGAATATATACCCGGTGTCATAGATGTAATTAAAAAGAGAATTATCTTTATTCCAGTTTTATTGGCAGCGGCTTTAATCTTAGCTAAAATTATCGTATTTATATATTAAAATATGGCGGCTGGAAAAATAGAACGAAGAAAACCGCATAAGGGCAGAGCGAACCACCGGCTAAACTGGCGGTTCTGCTCTGCCTGTTATAATCTGTAGTCAGTTAGAGGACGCAATCGAGGAGGGGTCTTATCGATGAAATATCAACGGATTGTTATTAAAATTGGAACGTCGACCTTAACCGGAGGCGGTGCGAAGATTCAGATGCCCAAAATGATTGACCTGGTGCGTCAGCTTTGCGCGCTGAAAGATCGCGGCGCTGATGTTTTACTGGTGACTTCGGGCGCTGTCGCAGCCGGACGTGAGCTTCTCGAATATCCAGTGTTATCGAAACATGTTCCGCGGAAGCAAATGCTGTCGTCGATTGGTCAGCCACGTTTGATGTCGATGTATATGGATTTGTTCTCGATGTATGGTTCGGTTGCCGCGCAAGTATTATTAACACGATCTGATTTAGTCCATCGGATGGGCTACTTAAACGCGCGGAATACGATCGAGTTGCTTCTCCAGCAGGGAGTAGTTCCGGTAATCAATGAAAATGATACGATTGCAACCGATGAAATTCGGCTTGGCGATAATGATACGCTTTCGGCACATATCGCGGGGTTGATTGGCGCTGACCTTTTGATTTTGATGACCGATTTGGATGGGTTATATGACGCGGATCCGCGTACGAACCCTGACGCGAATTTTGTTTCTATCGTTGACAGCACGGAAATTCCGGAAAAAATTTGGCAGTCAGCAGGCGGATCGAAGACGGATTTGGGTACGGGCGGAATGCTCACGAAGATTCGTGCGGCGGATATTGCCCGGCGAATGGGGACGACCGTTAAAATCGTCAATGGCGCTCAGCCGGACTGCTTACTTCAGATTGCGGACGGCGCTTCGTTCGGAACGACGTTTACCGCTACGAATACGGTTCTTGAAAGTCGGAAACGTTACCTGATCTCCGGATTCCGTGCGGACGGATCCGGAATTATGGTCGACGATGGCGCTTGCAGCGCAATTGAGCGGGGAAAAAGTTTGCTGCCGGCTGGGATTACGGACGTCCGCGGTACATTCGATCGAGGCGATACGGTCCGTATTCTACGTCTTGACGGATCTGAGATTGGAATTGGCATGGCGAATTACAGCCGCGAAGACTTGCTCAAAATTCATGGGAAACAGGCGGAGGACATTGAGTCCGTTTTAGGGTATTCGTTTGGGGATGAAGTTGTCCACCATGACAATATGATATTTGATCGAGAGGGAAACGGAGCATGATCGGCAATCAAATCACAGAATGCGGCGTTATTGCGCGGAAGGCACGTATTGCTTCAGGACGGTTATCGAACGCAAGCACTTCAGAAAAGAATATCGCCTTAGTTCATTTAGCTGAACTGTTGGAAAGCGAAATGGCGGCGATATTAGCGGCAAATGAAATTGACTTCGAAGAGGGAAAAAAGACACTGTCTGCTGCAATGGCGGATCGGTTGATGCTGAACGAGAATCGGATTCGCTGTATGGCGGCGGATGTCCGTTCGGTTGCGAACCTGCCAGATCCGATTGGAGAGGTCTTCGAAGAGTCGATTCATGCGAACGGGATGAGGATCGAGAAGCGGCGTGTTCCGATTGGTGTCGTCGCCGTGATCTATGAATCGCGTCCCAACGTAACGATTGACGCTGCATGTTTGATGATTAAATCGGGAAATGCCGTTATTCTTCGCGGCGGGAAGGAAACGATTCGGACGAATCTCGTTTTAGCTTCGCTCGTGCGCCGTTCTTTGAATGAGGCAGGATTGCCTGAAGATTCGGTTCAATTGATTGAATCCCCGGATCGCGGGCTTGTGCTGGACCTGCTGAATCAGGCGGACACAGTTGATTTGGTAATTCCGCGCGGTGGTTCCGGACTGCATAAGTTTTGCCGAGAGCATAGCCGGATTCCAGTCATTACGGGGGGGATCGGCGTATGTCATCTTTTTGTTGACGAAAGCGCAGACCAGACGCGGGCGATTGATGTCATTCGCAACGCCAAGATTCAGCGTCCGACCGTTTGCAATGCGCTGGAAACCATGCTTGTGCATCGGGCGATCGCGGAATCGTTCATTCCGAAACTCTGTGCGGATTTAGCCGCCAAAGGCGTGGAATTTCGTGTAGATGCGCGAGCTTATCAAATTCTGACGGACGCTAATTTCCCCGAAGCAAGTTTCAAACTTGCGCAAGATGGGGATTTTGATATGGAATGGCTCTCGCTTGTGCTTTCGATCGCGGTTGTTGATGACGTAAATAGCGCGATTTCGCATATCCGTACTCACAGTACCGGGCATTCTGACGGAATCCTGACGGAGGTCCCAGCGCACGCGCAACAATTCGTCAATCAAGTTAATTCTGCTTGCGTTTACGTTAACGTCAGCACGCGGTTCACTGATGGATCGCAATTAGGACTCGGCGCTGAAATCGCAATTTCGACGCAGCCGATTCACGCTCGCGGTCCAATGGCGCTGCGCGAGCTGACGACGTATAAATGGGTCATTCGGGGCGAATATCAAACGCGCTTATAAAACAAGCATTGCATCGCCGAACGAAAAGAAACGATATTCCTCGCGAATCGCCAGGTCATAGAGCGCGAGGATTTTTTCGCGTCCGACAAATGCGCTCATCATCATAATGAGCGTTGATTTCGGCAGGTGAAAATTCGTAATCATTGCGTCAACGACCGTGAATTGATACCCCGGCAGGATAAAGATCCCTGTATCGCCGTGGAACGGGATCACCGCGTCAGCGCTTCCTGAGCGGAGCGCGGCAGCGCCTGCGCTTTCGAGCGTTCTTGCGCTCGTCGTTCCGACTGAAATGACCCGTTTCCCGGCGCGTTTCGCGGATAAAATCGCGCTGACCGCGTCGTTATCGACCTCGCACCATTCTTTATGAATGACATGGGTTTCGGGGTCTTCTTCGGAGACGGGTTGGAATGTGTCCAAACCGACATGAAGCGTGACATCTACGAAATTGACTCCCTGATTTTCGAGACGGGCGATAAGCTCGGGGGTGAAATGAAGCCCCGCGGTCGGCGCTGCAGCGGATCCCGTTCGGTTCGGATCGGCGTAAATTGTCTGGTAACGCGTCTGATCGAGAAGGCGTTCGTGGATATAGGGCGGTAACGGCATTTGACCATGAGCGTTCATGAATTGCTGGAATGGTCCGTCGAAGCGGACGATTCGGCGCGTCCCGTCTGTATTGGAAATGACGGTCGCGATCAACTCGTCCGACAAAATGAGTTTCGCGCCTTCGCGGATTTTTTTCCCGCCAACGAGACATTCCCATTCGTCTTCATTCAATCGACGGAGCAGGAGGATTTCAATTTTTCCGCCTGTCTCTTTCTTCCCGTAGATACGCGCCGGGAGGACTTTCGTCCGATTTCGGACGAGGAGATCCCCAGCATTCAGATAATCGCCGATGTCGTAAAAATGGCGGTGATGGACGGTATCGGTCTTACGTTCATAGACGAGGAGTCGCGAACTGTCGCGCGGTTCGAGCGGTGTCTGTGCGATTCGTTCTGGCGGCAGGAAATAATCAAAATCAGTGGTTTTCATTTAGATTGAGTCACTCTTTCAGTATTAAGGGATCAGGGTTCGTTTTAGAAAAGAGGGTCTTGTTCCGGTACGCTGGCGTTTTCCTTTACGGTTTCGTCCTTTGTCCACGGAACGCCGAGGTGATCATAAGCACGGCGGGTCGCGCTTCGACCCTGCGGCGTGCGGTTAATAAAGCCGAGTTGAAGGAGATAAGGCTCGACGACTTCCATAATCGTATCCATTTCCTCGGAAAGTGAGGCTGCGATCGTGTTCAGACCGACTGGACCGCCATTGAATTTATCGATAATCGTCGAAAGAACGCGCCGATCCATCTCGTCTAAGCCGTACGGGTCGATTCCCAGCAGCTCGAGCGCAGCCTGTGCTGACTCGCCGGTGATCAATCCGCCGGAACGAACCTGCGCATAGTCTCGAACACGGCGCAGCAGGCGCAACCCGATCCGCGGCGTTCCACGGGAGCGTCGGGCGATTTCGGTCAAGCCGCCCTCATCGGTTTCGACGTTGAGTTTTGCGGCTGCGTTTCCGATGATTTGACGCATGGCGCTGAGTTCGTAATAATTCAAGCGGTAAATTGCACCAAAGCGTCCTCGTAACGGGGAACTGACCATAGATAAGCGCGTCGTTGCGCCGATCACCGTGAATCGCGGGAGTTTTAGTCGGATGGATCGGGCGGAGGGTCCTTTCCCAACCATAATATCGAGTGCTGAATCTTCCATCGCGGGGTAGAGAATTTCTTCGACGGCGCGGTTTAGACGGTGAATTTCGTCAATAAACAGGATATCGCCTTCCTGAAGGTTGGAGAGGATCGCAGCGAGGTCCCCGGTGCGTTCGATCGTCGGTCCGGATGTAATTTTGATGCTGACGTTCGTTTCATTCGCCATGACATGCGCCAGCGTCGTTTTTCCAAGTCCCGGGGGACCATAGAAAAGAACATGATCGAGCGGTTCATTGCGTTGACGGGCGGCGGTGAGAAGGATGGTCAGGTTTTCACGGATTAGGTCTTGTCCGATAATGTCGTCCAGTTTCCGCGGGCGAAGCGCGAAATCTGCGCGTTCATCGGTGGAAATCATCCCCGGATTAATCAGTCGTTCGTTTTCCATGGGTATAATTATAGCAGAGGAGAACTTTTCGAATGTTCGGATATAATATTGCGCGTCATCCGATTTTGAATTTACCGATGATTTGTCTTTGGTCCGAGACTGAGCGTTTCAAACGCGCAGAGGTTCGGGTCGTTCCTGAGTATGGTTCAAATATCTGCTCTTACACAATAGACGGGATTGAATATCTTCATCAGGGCTTTTTTGATGTCGCCGGAATGAAGTTCTTTGGCATTCCGATTCTCTATCCATACCCCAATCGTGTTGACGGGTGTAAAGCGGTGATCAATGGGACGGAGATCCCGCTTCCGGATACTGATAACGGCAGGACGCTTCATGGAATCGTCGCTGCAGCTTCGTTTAGCTATGAAACGCCAGTAATGACCGATGATTCCATTTCGGTTAAAACGAGCCTGACGATTGGCGAAGAACATGTACTCTACCCCTATTTCCCCGTCCCGAATCGTCTCGAACTGACGATTACGCTGAGCCAGGACGGGCTGACGGTTCAAGCCAAAGTTACGAATCTGGACGGAGCGAAAGACCTTCCGTTCGGTTTCGGTGTTCATCCGTTCTTTAACGTGATTGGGTTGAAGAACGATGTCCTGATCCGCGTTCCTGCGACAGGCTACATGGAGAATCAAAAGCTGATCCCGACCGGAAACGTTTTGCCCATGGAGCAGGGACCGGCGGATTTACGCAAGCTGACGCCGCTGACCGGACTGGATTTGGATGATTTATGGTTAGGTATGACTCCGCTTAAGCCGATTGAAATCATTTATCAGTCAATTCAGCGCAAAATGACGATTTTCGCTTCGGATATTTTCACCCATGCGGTTACGTACACGCCGCAGAAAGAATCGTTTTTCTGTTTAGAGAATCAAACGTGCGCAACCAATGCGCATAGACTTCATCATGAGCAGAAGACAGACGTTGCTCATTTACTTGTTTTGCATCCGGGCGAGACGATGATGGGCAAGCTTCGTTTTTCGGTCGAAGCGATTCGTGAACCTTAAATTAAGATGCCGGAAAAGAAGACTCAAAAAAGTTTGATAGAATAGGACTTTAATTGGAGTCAGATGCATGAGGACGGCCGCGCCAGCGCCGTTCTATCAACACACAAACGGAGGAAACATGGCGAAAGGTAATCCCAACATAAACCGAGGGGGAAAACCAGCGGTAGAAAACGAGTTGCTGGATTTTTCGAATGATCCTTGGAGCTGGAAAGGAAAAGCACCGAGTTATCCGATAACGCCGGATGGCTTGACGTTCGACATTGACAACGAGAATGGACTGGACCGAAAAGCGGTGTCGCTTGGAGTTTTGGGCATGGTCATTATCGTATTCAACGCCAAGAGCGCGACAATCCGAGAAGAAGAAGTCTTACCTGTCTTTTTCGAAGTGATTGGAACGCGGAATTGGTTGACGTTGACGAAAAAAGAGGCAGGAATTTCCGCGAAAACGGTCATCAGCAAACTGACGGATGCTGAATTGAGCGGGGATGTTTTTGATCTATGCTCCTTCGCTCCATTAGAAATCAAGCGCGCATTAATCCGGATGCTTTTCAAAGTCGCACGCCTCCGCTTTAAGCCTGAGTTCAGGGAAGAAGCCGAAGCGCGAATCGTCGAGGACATTGTCCCGTCGATTTTCGCAGATCCGGCTTATGAGTTGGCTCTCTTGACGGGCAATATTATTCGCGAAGATTCATCATCTGAGTCAGAACTTCCGTCGCAGGGCGTTGCCTCGACTGAACCGTTCAATTCTTACGAGTCTCCGGCTGTTCCGGAGGCTGCGCCCGAAGTGGCGGCTGTGATACCGGAAAACACGGAATCCAAAGAAGCCACACCTGAACCTCAGCAGGCGGTGGTTTCAGATCGCGACGCAGAAGAAGCGCTGCGTGAACGCATGGAGCAGCTGACGAAGGCTGTTCCCAATCTTCCGCCACGCCCGGTTGAGAAACACGAGGATGATTATGTCCCGTTCTCAGATATGGAAAACGATCTCGAGTTTCAATCCGATAAAGCTCCCACGCCAATTCAACCGTTCCATGGGGAAACACCGGTGCAGCATGCTGCGCCCGCTCCGGTTGAGCCTGTTTCAGCTCGCACCGAAACAAAACCGGAACGCCGTTCAGGCTATCCGGAACATGATATAGCCGCGGAGTTGTATTCTCAATCAAGCTATTCCGCTGGAATTAACGCTCCTGCGCCGTCTGCGACTGGCATGACGGAAGCGGGAAGTGAATATGGGTTCGTTCCGACGCCGCCAGCGTTCAACTACGAAACGGGAGAAATCCCGAGACCCTCGATGGCTCAGCCGAATCAGCCGAACCCCTCGTCGCAATACCCGCAATCTCAGCCTCAGGCGGCAAGCGGCGCAGTGTCGGGTTATCCACAAAATTATCCACAATCTTATCCACGGGGTTATCCACAGCAGGGAGGCGCGAACTTTGCGAATGTTCCGAACTTCGGTTCAGCGCCGACCTTCGCACAGCCATCCGCTCCGCAATACCCAGCGGGTTATCAGCAGCCGGCGCAAATGCCGAATTTTGGTCAGCCGCCGGCTTTTGCTCAGGTGCCGCCGGTTCAGCATGCGAATCCGACGCAGTCCGGTTATCCGCAACCTTATCCACCGAACTATCCACAGGGTTATCCACAGCCGCCTTATCCGCAAGCACCGAATTATCCGCAGGGCTGGCAGCAAGGTCAGCTGCCTATGGGATATCCGCAGGCTCCTTATCCGGGAGTCGTTCCGCCGGCAGCTGCGAATCCGAACGTGCCGACAGCTTCGGATGATTTAAATACGACTGCGCCGCGGAAGGCGGTCTAAGGAGCGGGATGAAAGAGATCGTACAAAAAGTAAAAGGGACGCGTGATTTTTATCCTGAGGATATGATTGTTCACCGGTGGCTTTCGGAGCAGCTGCGGGCTGTTTCCGAGCTGTACGGTTATCAGGAATATGAAGGTCCTTATCTCGAAAAGCTCGAGTTATACGCCGCGAAATCCGGCGAAGAACTCGTAAAAGAGCAGTCTTATGTTTTCAATGACCGCGGAGGCGGTGAGATTTGTTTGCGCCCGGAGTTGACCCCAACTTTGGCGCGCATGGTCGCACAACAGCAACAGGCGCTGACCTACCCGTTGCGTCTTTGGTCGTTTGGTCCGTTCTGGCGTTACGAACAGCCGCAAAAAGGGCGCAGCCGCGAATTTTTCCAATGGAATATTGACATGATCGGCGTCGCCGGATATCAGGCGGATGCGGAACTGCTTGCGATATGTGCGACTTTTCTTCAGCGGCTTGGGCTAAAGCCGGATCAGGTTCAGATCTACGTCAATGACCGCCGGTTAATGGATCGAAAACTGGCGGAGATCGGCATTGAAGGCGAGAAAAAGGCGCTCGTTTATCGGCTGATTGACCGGCGCGATAAAATGCGCGAGCCGGAGTGGGAGACTTTCGCTTTGGAGAGCGGAATTGATGAGACGACGTTAACCGGGATCACCGCGATTTTGGAAAATCCGGAATTATGGCGGGAGTCGCTTGAATTAAGCACGATTTTTGACCTCCTCGATGCAATGGGACTGCGTGAATTTTTCTCGTTCGACGCGAAGATCATTCGCGGTCTTCTTTATTACACGGGAACGGTTTTTGAAGCGAAAGACGTAGACGGAGGACGTTCAATTTTAGGCGGCGGACGCTATGAAAATCTCGTCGGCGATGTTGGCGGGATGCCGCTTGCGGGCGTTGGTTTTGCGATGGGTGATGTCATGATTCGGGTTGTCCTTGAGAAGTTGGGACTGATCCCGAAGCTGGACGCTCAACCGGCGAAGACCGTCGTTTCGGTCTTTGATTCGGCGATGATGGGCGCTTCTGCATCATTGGCGGCGAGACTCCGTTCCGCTGGCGTGAAAGTACTGTTGTACCCCGAGCCAGCGAAACTTCCGAAGCAGATGAAGTATGCGGATCGCATTGGGGCTCACGCGGTGATCATCTGCGGTCCGGATGAGGTCGCCCAGGGCATGGTGACGGTGAAAAATCTTGTGTCACGAACGCAGGAAACGATGCCGATTGAAAATGCCGTTCCATATCTTCAATCGATTTTACGCTACGATTAAGCGTCATTACTTGAACGAACCATAGTAAAATTCACTGCTGCCTTGCAGAGTTGAAGTGAACCGTGAGCTTAGAACTCATGAGACGCTTCCCGAATTGTTTGGGTATTCCGAAAATTCGGGAAGCGTTAAATTTATTTTGCGAGGGCGTCGAGAAGTATTTGTACCTGAGCCAGCGTTCCCAGCGGGAGCACTTCTTCAACGATATGGAATTTAGGATGATGCGTCGTATAGATGCATCCGCTTTCTTCCCCGCCGCCGGAGAAGAAGAAATAGCAACACGGAAATTCATCGCAGTAGTAGGAGAAATCTTCGCTGCCGAGCATTGGTTTGGCGTCATGAACCATTTCCGGATTAATCACCTTCAAACACGCGTTCTTCGCGAGCGCTGAAAGTTCGGGATCATTGACCATCATGCCGATCCCATATTGATATTCGAAGTCCAGATCTGCGCCATGTGCGTCACAAATCGAGCGGACGATCGTTTCAACGCGCTTCCTGATGAACGCTCGATTCTCGGGATTAATGGTTCGGACGTTCCCTTTGAGGGACGCGGTATCCGGGATGATGTTATTCGCTGTTCCTGCCTGAATCGCGCCAATCGTTACAACAGCCGTTTCATCCGGCGCGATGGATCGAGATACGATCGTTTGAAGCGTCAGGACGATTTCAGCGGCGATAACAATCGGGTCGATTCCCATGTGCGGCGTCGAGGCGTGCGTTCCCTTTCCGCGAATTTTGATGTCGAAAAAGTCAGTGTTGGAGGATACGTGTCCTTTTGGAACGATGCCGATAGATCCGGCTGGATATCCGATGAGGATATGCATTCCGAATCCGGCGCTGATTCCATCGAGCGCGCCAGATTCGACAATCTCTTTTGCGCCGGAAGGAAAGACTTCTTCCGCATGCTGGAAGAGGAGTTTCACCGTTCCCGCAAACTCGTTTCGCAGCTGTGTAAGAACTTCCGCGGTTCCGAGCAGTATGGAGGTATGGGTATCGTGGCCGCAAGCATGCATTACGCCCGGATTTTTCGACGCGAACGGCAATCCCGTTTCTTCTGTTATTGGCAGTGCGTCAATATCAGCGCGGAACATGACCGTTTTCCCCGGTGCATGACCCTGGATTGTGGCGATGAGGCTGGTCGGCGTCGGACGGACGATTTCGTCGACGCCAATTTTTTCGAGCGCCTGGTGAATGTACTCAGCGGTTTTGTACTCCTGATGGGATAATTCTGGGTGTTGGTGTAAATCGTGGAACCATTCTCGGATATGGTCGGCAGGCAGCAAGCTTTTAAGATCCATAAGTCCTCCTAATGTCGTTTGACTATCAACCCATAATCTTACCCTTTTTTCAAGAAGGTGCAAAAATCGAAATGGCGGTCAGTTGTCCCCTGAATTTATTTGAATTTTTTAGAGAGTCCGATAAAATAAAACCATGAGAAAAATACGTTGGCAACTGGTGATTATTTTCTTGACCGGTCTGGTGGTCGGAATTTTGTTGTTGAGTGATTCGAGCACAGCGCCGGTCAGTCTGTTCGAATCTGAGCCTACTATCGGAGGGACCTACACAGAAGGTCTGGTTGGAAATGTTCAGCGTATCAACCCGCTTTTGTCCTACTACAATGATGCGGACGCGGATATTGCGAGTCTTATTTACAGCGGCTTGATTCGATTTAATTCGCAGGGTCTTCCCGAGGGAGACTTGGCGAGCAACTGGGCGGTTTCTTATGATGGGACGTTGTATAATTTTGCGATTCATCAGGACGCGAAGTGGCAAGACGGTCAACCGGTTGTCGCAGATGATGTTGTCTTTACCTATGAAATGTTGAAAAAGGGGTCGGGCTATATTCCGGAGGATCTGGTCGAATTTTGGAACAGTATCCAAATCCGCGCAATCGACACCAAAACGGTTCAATTTGAACTTTCT
Organism: Flexilinea sp.; assembly: GCA_034430135.1. Classification (GTDB taxonomy): domain Bacteria; phylum Chloroflexota; class Anaerolineae; order Anaerolineales; family Anaerolineaceae; genus Flexilinea. The sequence goes on from DAOUFB010000195.1 coordinate 25,460, forward strand.
GCTGCGTTTGCCCCTTTCCTCGATTATCTTTCGGTCGGAATCCTCCCACGCCACATATGGATGAACATGACGTTCAGCGAGATGGTCGATTCAAAGATGAATATTCAGCCGCTGGGTTCCGGACCTTTCCGGCTGGATAAACTCGTTTTGGACAATGGAAATATTACCGGCGTCAATTTAAAGCAAAACCCGCTGTATTATCGGGAAAAGCCTTATCTTGAGGAGATCCGGTTTATCTTCTACGCAGATTCAGTTCTGGCGTTCCAAGCGTATCAAATGGGACTCGTTGACGGTGTCAGCCTGATTTCGAACGAGACGCTTCAAAGCGCTTTGATTGAACCGAACCTGAACCTGTTTACGGCACGCCTTCCGATTCAATCCATGATCTTTTTTAATCTTGACAATCGCGACGTCGATTTTTTTCAAGATCAAAAAGTCCGTCAAGGGTTGTTCATGGGGATCAATCGCGACCGAATTATTAACGAGCTTCTCAAGGGACAAGCAATCAAAGCTCATGGACCGATTTTAGCGGGAAACTGGGCGTACTATGGGAATCTTCCGAAAACGGAATTTGATACGTACAAAGCGATTGAAACGCTGAAAGAAGCCGGTTATACAATTGCCAATGAACAAGATTTAGTCCGCTCCAAGGCAGGACGGACTCTGAATTTTACGATGATATATCCGGATGATGACTACCACCGCGCGGTGGCTGAGGCGATTCAACAATATTGGGCGGATATTAACGTTCTGGTTAATCTTGAAGCTGTTTCGTACGACGATATGATCAATTATCGTCTAGCGGATCGAAACTACGAAGCCGCGTTGGTTGATTTAAATCTTTCCGACCTGCCGGATCCGGATCCCTATCCGTTTTGGGATCAGACCCAGATTTCGAGCGGTCAGAATTATACGCAGTGGAACAATAAGACGATTAGCCAGTACCTTGAGACGGCTCGCGTTGAGACGGATCTCGAAGAGCGAAAGCGGTTATACCGTAATTTTCAAGTTCTCTTTGCGGAAGAGCTTCCAGCGCTCCCGCTATTCAATCCGGTCTATAATTTTGCGGTTAGTTCGAGCGTTCAGGGTGTTTCCGTTGGACCTTTATATCGGACGGCGGATCGCTTCGCCGGTATTATGAATTGGTTCATGGTTCTAAAAACGACCGTTACCGAATAGTCAGGGAAAAAAACATGCTTGGAACGGTTATCAACGCCGCTGCCATTGTCGGATGTACGCTTATCGGCATTTTTTTTGGAAAGCGGTTTTCAGAAAATTTACGGGAAGTTTTGTTCACGGCCTTGGGGATCTTCGTTCTTTTCCTTGGTGTTGACCTGTTCCTTCAAGCTCCGAATCAAGTTGTCTGCCTGATTAGCGCCGTTCTGGGCGCGTGGTTGGGCGATATAATGAAGTTGGACGACAAAGTTGAATCCTTCGGCAGTTGGTTGAATACGCTGCGCGATCGTTTCGGAACGGATCGCCGTTCGGCGACGGACGCCAGCCGGGAGCGGTTTATTCAGGGATTCGTGACTGCTACGGCGGTTTTCCTGATTGGACCGATTGGGATATTGGCATCGTTTCAGGCTGGGCTCAACGGGGACCAGGAATTACTGATCGTTAAATCGGTTATCGACGGTGTGTCCTGTATAGTTTTCGGTTCGTTGATGGGAATTGGGGTCGCGTTTTCCGCATTACCGATTCTCGTTTACCAAGGAGCTTTGACGCTATTCGCGGAACGCATTTCTTCGGTTTTGTCGGAATCGATGATTGCTGAAATGACCGGAACGGGCGGAATTTTGCTTGGGCTTATCGCTGCGTCATCTCTGCTTGGGATTAAGAAAATTCGGACGACATCGACTGTCCCTGCGATTGTTATTGCGCCAATTTTGATTTCGCTGGTAGAAAGGTTTTTATAAACGTCATATGAATATTGCCGTTACGACTCAGGACGAAATTTTACGCGTCTGCCGTGAGCTTGTTGCGAAAGAAGGGATCCATACGCTGAATATGCGGCGGGTAGCGGAAGCCTGCAACGTGGCTTTGGGGTCATTATATAATTACTTTGGAGCAAAGGACGAACTTATCACAGCGGTTATCGATAGCGTTTGGCGCGATATTTTTCATGTCAGCGGTGAGGAGAATTTAACGCGATCCTTTATCGATCAGGTTAAGTATTTATTTGACTGTGCGCGAGAAGGTGAATCCTCGTATCCGAGTTTTTTTGGCGCTCATATGCTTCAATTTGCATCTGGAGCGCCTAAATCCGTGGCTCGCGTGACGATGGGGAAGTGCTTTGATGAGATGAAGAGCGGACTCATGGCATGTCTTGCGTCGGACGCGATGATTCGTCCAGATGCTTTTTCTGACACATTTAGTGAACGTGTTTTTGTTGATTTTGTGTTTTCTGCCTTTCTCTTCACCTTGCTTCAGCGTAAATCGGATGAGCCGCTCCTCGAAGTCATTCGACGGTCGGTTTATCGTTAGGTATTGGCGCGGTTTGAGCTTGTTAGGGCTGGCGGTTCACCGCGGAACGGCGTGTGGCGTTTCGACTTCCTGAACTTTTCAATTTCCGGTTTTCATATCAATTGATTTTTTATATTGTCCCTTGACGAAGGTCTGTTTTTGTGTAAAATGAACAATGTTCAAGTTCAATTACTGAAAAGGGAGAACCTCATGCAAGCTGTATTTGAAACGATTTTTGATGTAGTTTATTTGACGACGGTTACCGTTCTTGGAATCCGCATGATTCAGGGTCATAAAGGACGAATACAGTATCTTTTATTCGGAATTATAGCGGTTGTGTTAGGCGCAGGTGACGCTTTTCATCTTGTTCCGCGCGCGGTAGCGCTTTGGACGACCGGTCTTGACTCGTATGCCGTTCCGCTCGGAATCGGGAAGTTATTCACTTCAAACACGATGACGGTTTTTTATGTGCTGCTTTATTATGTGTGGAGAGTGCGTTACGAAGTAAAAGACCTGCGAACGTTGACCGTCCTGGTTTGGCTTTTGGCAGTTGTACGTGTCGTCCTAAATTTCATGCCGCAGAACGACTGGTTGAGCGCAAATCCGCCGATTATTTGGGGTATCTATCGTAATATCCCGTTCGCGCTGTTGGGCGCACTTGTCGTCGTCCTGTTTTATCGCAGCGCGAAGGCGCATGGCGATCAAGCTTTCAAATGGATGTGGCTGACGATTGTCATCAGCTTCGTCTGCTACTTGCCGGTTGTGCTTTGGACGGATGTATTTCCTGCGATTGGTGCGCTGATGATCCCCAAGACATGCGCGTATGTCTGGACCGTGTGGATCGGGTATAACGCGATGATGAAAAATTTATAAAGCGTTGATCAGGGCGCATGCGGATTTAGAAGCGTGCCCTGATTATGAAATATCAACTCGGATTTTCATCTGATATAGCTGCCAGTACGGTGTATCCTGATGAAATCCGAGTTTTTTATATAGAGATAATGCATCATAATTCCGCGCATAGGTATTGACCGAAATTTTCCGGAGCGGAGCGTTTTCTTTCGCGAGCGTTCGGATTAGCTTCGATCCAAGACCTTGTCCGCGAAAAGCCAGCGCGATTGCGATTCGGCTGAGATGAACGGTGTTCGCGTCCTGTTCCCGCGAGGCGAGGACGTACCCTATGGTTTGGTTGGATGATGCATCGCGGACGATGAAGCGGATGTCCGCTTCATGCCATGCATTCGCAAAACTTTGACGAGAGAGGCGCCAAAGGGGAGGAAAAGCGTCTTCAACGGGATAGGCGTTGAACCATTCGTCAGGAGCAGGTTTTAGAATAGAATATTGGGTTTCGGTTATATCCGGTGTCGCAGTGTTATACAAAGCTGCAGGATTCTGGTTCGAAAGCGTGGCTATTCGATCGGTGATGCGAAGGTTGGGGGCGGTTATTAACGCTTCGGTTAATGGATTTGATTCAGCTGGGAGGAAAAATAGCTCTCGGAAACCGATATTTCTCGCTGCGAGGTTGACAAACGTCATGATGGGTATGTCAAAGGACGCCGATGGAACGGTCACGAACTCCAGCCATCCGAATGAATCAGATATGTGCGTCAATCCAAAACAGGCTTTGACTTGCCTCGTATCTGCCGATCGAATCTCGAAACAACTTGACGCATATGGATAATCATCGATTTGCAACCAACCGGGGTGCTGATGCGTAAATGCGGCGTTTAAGAAAACACTCGCCGAATCAAACGTCTTCGGCGAGGTCAATTCAAATCGGTTGGGATCGGTGGTCATCAAGTCTAACGAAAGCTGGAAAAACGTTCGACGAGATCGTTCAATTCATCCTTCGAGTAATAATGGATATGAATTGTTCCGCCGTTCTTCCCGGGATGAAGCGTTACGCGCGTCCCGACCATCTGCATCAGAGTTTCTTCGATGGACTTGATCTCTGGGGAGACTGCTGGTTTTTTCTTTGGCTGTTCCGGCTCAGTCGGTTCGCTCAACTTTCGGACGAGCGACTCGGTTTGCCGAACGGATAATCCTTCCGATAGGACCATCTGCAATACGGAAAGCTGCATTTCTTCATTGGGGCAACCAAGAAGCGTCCGCGCATGACCTTCGCTAATTGCGCCGTTGCGGAGCGCTCTTTGAACAATTTCCGGAAGTTTCAGCAATCGCATCGTGTTCGTTATGGAAGAACGGTTCTTCCCGACGCGTTTAGCGATCTCCTCGTGCGTCAGATTGAAGTTTTCTTCGAGGCTCTTATAAGCCTCAGCGGCTTCGAGCGGCGAAAGGTCGGTTCGCTGAATATTTTCAATGAGTGCTAACTCAAGCCGTTCCTGATCGGAAGCCGAGCGAACGATAGCCGGAACGGCTTGAAGACCGGCACGTTCGGCGGCTCGTAGACGGCGTTCGCCAGCGATTAGATAGTAACGATTCGCCTCGTCAGCGGGAGTCAGGATTAAGGGTTGAAGGATTCCGTGCGTTTGGATCGACTGGCTTAGATCTTGAAGCTCTGACTCATTGAACTCGCACCGCGGTTGGTGTGGGTTGGGTTGAATATCGCTAATCGCGACGGAAAGAACGCTTTCTCCCGAATTAAGTTTGGGTTCTTCCGCTGATGTAGGGATTAACGCCGCTAATCCTCGACCTAATCCGGGTTTTCGAACTGAGCTCATGATTCCTTCTCCGTAAAATTCCTGGCTTAATTTGCCTTGTCCTGTGCGACGATTTCCTTTGCTAACGCTTCGTATGCCTTGCTGGCGTTGCTATCTTTAGAATAATAGTTGATTGGCTGCCCAAACGACGGTGCTTCAGCAAGACGAATCGAGCGTGGAATAATCGAATTGAAGACCTTGTCCGGATAGAATTGACGGACTTCGTTAACAACGTCGATCGCTAATCGAGTACGTCCGTCAAACATGGTTAGGAGGACGCCACGAACGCGAACATGCGGGAAGGATTTTTGCACCTTGGTAATCGTTGAATGCAACTGTGAAAGACCTTCGAGGGCAAGATATTCGCATTGGACCGGGATGATGACTCCGTCCTTTGAAGCGATCAATGCGTTAATCGTCAAGAGACTCAGCGACGGCGGACAGTCAATGAGAATGTAATCATAATCATCCTGCACCAAAGCGAGCGCGTTTTTCAGGATCGATTCACGGTTCTCGAAGTCGCTTAGTTCAATTTCTGCACCGGAGAGATCCGGCGAAGCAGGAAGGATTGATAATTTAAATTCATCGTTGTAGATAATATTCGGCGCGACGGTCGTTGCCCCAATGAGCACTTGATACGAACCGTTGCGAACCGTATTTTTTTCGATTCCAAGGGACGCAGTCGCGTTCGCCTGCGGATCCATGTCGACAACCAGAACGCGCTGACCTTCTTCCGCAAGCGCGGAGCCCAAACTCACAGCGGATGTCGTTTTCCCGACGCCGCCTTTTTGATTAATTAGCGCATAAATTTTCATTCATTACCTCTTCGAAAACGAATCACCGTCCGGAGCTATCGAACGGTTTCAGCGGTTGATGGCTTGACCTGTGGCGCTCCGCAGTAGGGGCAGAGCATCCAAGGCAGTTCAAGAACCTCGTTACATTTGACACACTTTTTCATCAACTTCGTATGGCAAGCGGGGCAAAGAATCCAATTTATCTTTACCTCACGTCCGCATCCGGGGCATTTCGGGCTGCGTTCCAATTCGCGAATTAATGTCTCTTCCTCGAGCGCTGATAAATATTTTTCCTCAATCGTCCGAACTGGGCGCAGGATGCGATAAAGAATCACGCCTAAAATCGGAAAGACAAACGTCAACAGTGCTGCAAGAATGATCACGAATGGATCTCGGGAGCGTGACCGAATGTCCCGAATAACCCAGAACGTTACGCCTAGCCAAAGCGCGGCAAAGAATGCAGCAAAAATAGAAAGCGCAATGACAGAAATGTTGGATAAGAGCGTAGCGTCCAGAGCGTTTTTCCCTCCCGAAAGCTTGGTTAGCGCGTCCATTATAGCATGGATTTAGCATGGATTTGGGTCATGTTTCCGATTCCGACTCATTTCGCGGCGTGAGTTTGAGCCAAATTTGGCTCATTCCTTTCAGGAAAATCCGATTAAAATAGCATATGACAAGCGCCAGAAATCGAGGTGGAATGATGGACGAAAAAAGCGGCGAATTTGCTGAAAATGGCTTTCGATTAAGAATCCGAGAGTTAGCGGATGGCGATCGACCTCGTGAACGGCTCATGCATGGCGGTGTTTCCTCCCTGAATAACTATGAACTTTTGGCAATTTTGTTGAAAACGGGAACCCGCGAAATGGGCGTTCTTGAATTTGCTCAATCTATTTTGCAACGATTTGGCGGCATGGGACGGCTCGATCGAATTACGTTTGATGAACTCCGCCAGGTTAAAGGAATCGGTCAAGCAAAAGCGGCGGAAATTATCGCGGCGATTGAACTTGGACGGCGAATCCATGCGGAAGCGTCAGCTTGGGAATTGAGACCGTTTCACGGAGCGCAAGATGTCTATAATCTTGTTGGAGAACGGATGCGTTCGCTGGACCATGAAGAATTGTGGGTGCTTAACCTCGATTCCAAAAACCGTTTGATCGCGATTGATTATTTATATAAAGGCGCCGTAAATGCATCGACGATTCGAATCGCGGAAATTTTTCAAGGCGCAATCGTTCGGAAAGCGACGTCGATCCTAATGGTGCATAATCATCCAAGCGGTGATATAACGCCCAGTACGGCAGATATCAGCGTAACCAAAAATGTAATTGATGCGGGAAAAATCCTCGAGATTAAGTGCCTTGACCACGTGATTATCGGGCGTAATTGCTATCAGTCCTTACTTGAGCTAATGCGATAGATGCGTGTTTTGAAGGTGGATTTGACAAAAAGCCTGGGGTATAGTAATATTTTGGACGTTAACGGCGAGGTAGCTCAGTGGCAGAGCAGGGGACTCATAAGCCCTTTGTCGTGGGTTCAACTCCCACCCTCGCCACAAAACGAACTGGGAATTCGTTAAGATTACGAGTAAAAAGCATTCGCAAACCTTTTATCTTAAAGAAAAAGGAGGGTTTGTGATGGCAAGAATAATTCGCAACAACAAGGGGACTCTCAATGTTCCAAAAATTAGCGAATGCGTAGAAGCGTTTATATTATCGCGCCGTACGCAAAATTGTTCATTTCAGACAATCAAGTTTTATAAAAAGAAATTACCGCAAATCGTCACATGGTTTGAAGATGAAGGTATTACGGAATTTGAGGATATAAGTCCGACAGATATTCGCGTATATCTTAATCAGCAAGGAGATATTGCCATAGTTCTTCAAACTCAAACGGTTGACTGGTCGGGTCAGATTTATATCGTTCGAATAAATGGCGATGACGTCACGGTGAAAAAGGTTGTCGAAAATTCTAACGGTCTTGAATTGATTCCAATGAACCCGAAATATGGTTCGATGAAATACACAAAAGACCAGGTCAGGGATTTACCGATTGAAATTTTAGGTCGTGTTGTTGAAATTCGCCGAAATCTCAATAAGAATAAGAGAAACGGAAAACGCCTGTGATGGGATATTTTGCATTCTTTTTCATATGTGCTATAGCCTTTGCACTGATCCTGTATTTCACATTGAAATCTGAAATAGAAAATTTCATGCGTGAAGCAAAAGCCGACCGAGAATCTATCCTGCTGAAAGCCAGAAACGACGCCGATGGCATAACTCGGGAAGCTCGCGTCGAATATAAAAAAATGTTGGAATTCAAAACTAAATTCGAAAAAGATCTTCGGGAATTAGTCGAAAAAACAGAACGCGAAACCAGAAAAATTCTCCTCGACGCCATGAAAGAAAAAGATAAAATCGTTCTCGACGCAAAAATAGAAGCCGAGAAAATCCGTTTTGCCGAAATGAACCGTCCTGTCAAGAGCCCATCCGCGTTGGACCCGTCGGGGAAAATCGACTTGAAAAAACTCGAAGTCCCGCCAGATCGCGCGTCGGCAGAAAGAAAACGAACCTTACCCTATCGATCCTCCTTCAAGGATTTCGTCGACGAACCGAATAGCTACTCAAAAGCGTTGAGAGAAAACGCGAAAGAGTGGAGACGGAATCTTTATCAGGAAGAAATCAAAGACGCCGTCCTAACCGATGAATTCAAAACTATATTAGATCGGTTGGAAAACACGAACGGCGTATACCTGCTGACCGGACGCGCCGGAACCGGTAAATCCACCTTGATCCGAATCTTCCTTGCCAATAGTGATAAACGAATCGTCGTTGTCGCGACGACCGGAGTTGCTGCGCTGAATATCAAAGGCGACACCATCCATCGGTTTTTTGGATTCCCGCCACGAAAGCTGACGGAAGACGACCTGAAAAAACGTCAGGATAACTCTCGTTTTCTTGAATTAGATACCTTAGTCATCGATGAAGTCTCCATGCTGCGATCCGATATGGTCGACGCGCTGGACCTTTTCCTCAGGAATAATCGCGATAACCATACTCAGCCGTTCGGCGGCGTTCAGGTTATCCTCGTTGGCGACTTACTCCAGCTTCCGCCGATCCTCTCATCAGAAGAAGCGGAATACTTCGGATCAGTATACAAAAGCCCATGGTTCTTCGACGCGGAAGTTTTCAAAACAGAGCAATTGAACACCATCGAACTGACAGAAATCTTCCGCCAGTCCGATCAGGAATTCATCTCCATCCTCGACGCCTGCCGGACCCAGACAATCACAAGAAAACAACTCGATGAATTAAACGCCCGCGTAAATGCTGACATTACTAAACTACAGAGTGATTATCCCATCACCCTGACTACGACAAACGCCGTCGCCGCAAAAATAAACGAACTCCAACTAAGCCTTATTGATGAACCACTTTACGAATTTCAGGGTTTAATCGAAGGCGACTTTCCAAAGCGATTGCTCCCAACAGATTACATCTTACATTTAAAGAAAGGTTCTCAAGTCATGATGATCAACAACTCAGCAGACCAGTCATGGGTAAATGGGACAATTGGCAAGATACATAACATCAATGAAGAATTCATTGATGTTGAAATACCTCATCCCGGAGGCGACCCAAGCATTCATAGAGTTGCGCTAATGAAAATGGAACGGCACTCATATATTTACGATCGGCAGGCGCATATGTTGAAACAAATCGTCGTAGGCGCGTTTACGCAATACCCGCTCAAATTAGCGTGGGCGATCACAATCCACAAAAGTCAAGGACTGACCTTCAACGCCGTAAGCCTCGATATTGGGACAGGAGCGTTCTGTCCGGGACAGACCTACGTAGCCCTGAGCCGTTGCCGTTCGCTTGAAGGACTGTCGCTCAAGAAAAAACTATCCGCAGGCGATATAACAGCCGACCATCGATCCATCGAATTTTATCGGAATGCGACCTATGTTTGATACCGCCTTAACATATCTTGAAACATACGGACTACTTTTCTGCCTGCTTACTTCTTATCAAATATATACGAGCATATGCAGGCGTAATCAAGCGTAACTTAAAAAGGTTTGCGAGACAGTTAATCAGCTACATACTCATAAGCCCTTTGTCGTGGGTTCAACTCCCACCCTCGCCACT
>DAOUFB010000196.1:0-3023 GCA_034430135.1 Flexilinea sp.
CGTTTGTCTGCGAGCCGTTTGCGCATGGCGAGACGGTTCAAGAGGATTTTGGGATGAGGCTCGACCTGAGCGGCGCAAGTGCGTATCACGGCACAGCTGCGACGCCGACGCGGATTGAGATTCGAAACGCGGGAACGACGCCAGCGACAGGGATTCAAATCACGCTGACGGTAAAGAGATAAAAGCATGAAGGAAGGTAAGAGAAGATGTACGCTACGAATTATTTTGAGACGAAGATATTGAATTTAGCGCGGTCGGTCAGCCTGACCGCTCCGGCGAAGCTGTACTTAGGCTTATTCCTGAACAACCCGGAGGACACAGGCGGCGGGACGGAAATATCGTACAGTGGGTATAGCCGTAAGGAAATCAAATTCGACGCCCCGATTTCATTGGGCAACGCCGGGCTTGAGATTCGGAACAGCGAGCTCATCACGTTCGCACAATGCAATGCGAATATCGGAAACGTCGGGTATATCGGAATTTTCGACGCAGCTACAAGCGGCAACATGCTTTTATTCGGGCAGCTGACGACGCCGATTGCAGTTCAGCATGACGTTTCTCCAATCGTTCGCGCACAGATGATCCGCTATATTATGACCGGAAACATGAACGAATACTACCGGACAGCGGTATTGAATACGCTGCGCGGAATGAATTGCTCTGGATTCACGCCCTATTTAGCGCTTTTCAATGGAAGCCCGGACAGCGGCGGGATCGAGTTCGTGGGCAACGGCTATGCGCGGGTTGCAATGAATTTCAGCGTACCGAGCGAGCAAAGTAACGGGAACAGTCAGACGAGTAATACATCACTGGTCACGACGCCGGAAGCGACAGGGCTATGGGGGCAATTGACGCATGTCGCAATTTACGACGCGGCGGCGAACGGACACGCGTTCATGACGATCCCGCTCGATTCGAGTTACAACGTCACAGAGGGGACGGTCATCCAGTTCCAGCCCGGTAAGTTCAAGATGAATATTAATTAACGCCGAGGAGGTTCACCATGAGCTTCGATCGGACGATTTTTAATCAAGGCGTTTTCAATCAAGACGGGCAGAACGAGGTCTATTTATCCGTCGAAGGGTTCGAGCAGGTCAACTGTGTATCGCGAGTGGTGGAAAATGTATACCTTGAGGTCAACGGTTACGAATCGATACCGGGGGACGCGATTCTAAGTTACGGTTATGTCCTATCCGTTGAGGGGCGGGAGACGGTCGGCGCAGCGGTTGAGCTGCGCATGGTGCTGAATCTCGAAGGCGAGGCGCAGGGGCAAATCAGCGGCGACGCTAAGGCGGGTACGATTGTCGGCTATGACGTCAGCGGCGCAGAGCGAATCAGCGCAGCAACGAAAGCGGCGTATATTTTAGCCGCGGGTGCGGATGGCTTCACTGCATTTAATTTGAACGCTCAGATTGGCGCAAACATCAATCCGGAGGCGGAAGGGTACGAGCTCATCAGCGCAACGGTCAGCGTCGATCATCTTGAGGAGATTACGCTTTTCGCAGACGTCTCGATACCGCCCGGCGGAAAGCTGATTATTGACGCTCGCTATTTCACGGCGTACCTGAATGGGGTTAACGTCATCGATAAGATTCGCGGGGAGTGGATCGACGAGCTGAGCCGCGACGCGATCGAGCTGCGGGTAAATGCCGGCAATTCGAATCAGCTGCAAACGAGCCTTTTATACGAGGAGCTTTATTTATGACGCGGTATTTGAACGTCTATGACCTCAGCTTGAAGAAGACGGCGATTCTCGAAAATGCGCACGAAATCACAGAAACGCGGAAGCTCAATGACCTGTATACGCTGAGTTTCAAGCTTCCGGACGCGGACAGGAAAAACGTTGAATGCGCTCCGTTTCGTTTCGTCCGTTATGGCGATGACGGCGATTATTACCGGATTATTTCGTCGGCGCATGGGCGTACTGAAACGGGCATGATTACGTATGAATGCGAACACGCAATTGGGACGCTCATCGATGACTTGATGTTCGGGACGGAGACGGTCAGCAATATCTCGGCGACCGCGGCGATAAATTTCGTTTTAGGCAAACAGCGGACGCAGCGATGGGTCTTAGGCACGAACAGTTTTCAGGCAAGTTACGAATATTTATGGACGGATGAGAATCTACTGAACGCGCTCTTCTCAATCCCGAAGCCTTGGACGACGCCGTATCAATGGACGTATGATTTTTCATCGTTCCCTTGGCGCATTTCGCTGCGCATGATCGACGTAACTAAGACGCCGGATTTTTACCTGCGCGCTAAGAAGAACCTGCTATCTTCGAACGAGCGGCGGGCGCACATGGACATCTGCACACGGCTTTACCCGCTGGGGTATGGAGAGGGGGTCAACCAACTCACGATCGCGCCGGTCAATAATGGCGTTCCTTATATTCAGGCGCCGGATTCGGTTATCGCGAAGTACGGGCTTATTTCGCGCGTCTTCGTGGATCGATCGATTGAAGATGCGGGGCTGCTTTTGGCGCGGGCGCAGGCGAATCTGGCGCAGATTCAGGAGCCGACGCTGGAACGGTCATTCGAGGCGGTCGATTTATTCCCGCTGACGAGCGATCCGCTTGACAAGGCGGATGTAGGGAAGATCGCACGGCTCAGCGAGGACGGGACGACGACGTATATCGTTGAGACGGCGCGGGTACTCGATGAAGCGGGGAATTTAAGGCTGCGCTTGTCGACGAAAAGCTCTGACGTTGCGAATGAGATCGCTGCGCTCGCCGATCGGCAGCGAATTGAGACGACTTATGCTCAAGGGAGTACACAGTTATACGCGCAGAGTATCAGCGAGAACGCGACGGCAACGAAGGGAGCGAAGTTGGCGTTTTACCTGCCGGGTGAAATGCGGCACGTAAACAAGGTTATGGCGCGGATCGAGCTGAAACGATTTCGGGCGTTCAACCGACAAACGAAGGGCGGCGGGAACAGCGTTCAGACGAGTTCGAGCGGAGGCGGCAGTGTAACGACAAGTACAACAGGCGGGGGAGGCGACGTCGATTCGCAGAATAA
>DAOUFB010000197.1:0-25319 GCA_034430135.1 Flexilinea sp.
GCGATCAACGACTTTCAACTCTTCCTCGAGAAAGCTGGCATTCCTTGCACAATTCGCCTCGCGCGCGGCGTCGATATTGGCGCAGGCTGCGGTCAGCTCCTCGCGGAACAAAAAGATAAATAACTCTTTTGGAGAAACAGAATGGCAGAGCTTTTCGGAAACTGGTTACAAGGACTCAATAAAACGCGCCGCGCTGCTTTTTCACAGCTGGCAACAATTCTCGGCGCAAACGAAATCGACGAATTCCTCTGGGAAGACCTCGAAGCGATCCTCATTCAGGCTGACCTCGGCGTCGAAACGTCCGAACGCATCCTGGAACATTTACGGCAGACAGTCGTTGAATACAACCTCTACCGTGCGAAGGATCTCGTTAAATACCTGAAAAACGATTTAATCGAACTTCTCGACGCAGGCACGGATCCGCTGATTGAAGCGAAGTCCCAAAAACCGTACGTCATCCTCATGGTCGGCGTCAACGGCTCAGGTAAAACAACGTCCACAGCCAAATTGGCGAAAAAGTACAGCGACGCAGGGAAAAAGGTCATGATTGCCGCCGGCGATACTTTCCGCGCCGCCGCCATCGACCAACTTCAAGTTTGGGGAGATCGGCTCAACATTCCGGTCGTCGCGGGTCGGGAAGGCGGGGATTCCGCCGCTGTTGCTTACGACGCGGTTCAATCCGCTGTCGCCCGCGGCGTGGATATCCTGATCATTGATACCGCCGGTCGGCTTCAAGCTCGTTATAACCTCATGGAAGAACTTAAGAAAGTCCATCGCGTCATCGGGAAGGCGCTTGAGGGCGCGCCCCATGGGGTTTGGATCGTTTTGGACGCGACAACCGGACAGAACGCCTTGACCCAGGCTGAAGCATTCCAGAAAACGGTCAAAGTCAACGGCGTCATCCTGGCGAAATTGGATTCTTCTGCAAAAGGGGGAATGGCGTTCGCCGTGACCCAATCGTTAAAACTTCCAATTCTGTACGCCGGACTCGGTGAACGTCCCGAAGACCTCGTCCGCTTTGATCGAGAAAAATTCGTCGACGGAATCGTCGGGGACTAAACGGAGACGCTACGCACGATGCAAGAATTCGCCTCTCGAATCGCCATAGTCCGCCAGAAAATAGACGAACTTGTCCAAAAAGTGAACCTCCCGAAACTTCAGGAAGAACGGACACGCCTGCAGCTTGAAGCTGAGAAACCAGATCTTTGGGACAACCGAGAAAAGGCTCAGGCTGTTCTGAAACGGCTCAACGACGTTCAAGACGAGATCCATGAATGGGAAGCGCTCCAGCGCCGAACTCGCGACACCCTCGAACTCATCGAATTGAACGACGAATCGCTCGTCCCAGAGCTCGAGATAGAACTTAAAGCGCTCGAAGCCGCAGCCGCAGAAAAGGAAATTGCTGTTCTCTTTGCAGGTAAATATGATATGGGAAACGCGATCTTAGCCATCCACGCAGGCGCAGGCGGAACGGAAGCGCATGACTGGGCCGCTATGTTGCAGCGCATGTACCTGCGCTGGGCTGAGCTCCATAAATTTACAGCAGAAATCGTGGATTTTACGCCGGGCGAAGAAGCCGGAACGAAAACGGTCACGATCGCAATTAGCGGAAAGTTCGCCTATGGGTTCCTGAAATCCGAAAAAGGAACTCATCGCCTCGTTCGCCTTTCCCCGTTCGACGCCGCCCATCGCCGTCATACATCCTTCGCCATGGTCGAAATCTTGCCGGAAGCCAGCGCAGATGATTCGATCGAGATACCCGCGGAAGATATTCGCATCGACGTTTTCAAGTCATCCGGAGCCGGCGGACAAAACGTTCAGAAAAACTCGACCGCCGTCCGCTTGCTCCATATTCCGACCGGAATTATTGTAACTTGCCAAAACGAACGTTCCCAGACCCAAAACCGCGAAACGGCAATGAAAGTCCTCCGTTCCCGCTTACTGGACCTCCGCGCACAGGAACAGAGTCATGAAATCGAAGAACTCCGCGGCGAATACGTAAAAGCGGAATGGGGCTCCCAAATTCGGTCATACGTCCTTCATCCGTATCAGATGGTCAAAGACAACCGAACCGATTATGAAACGGGCAATACCAGCGCGGTATTGGACGGCGAAATCGACGGATTCATGGAAGCGTATTTAAAAATGAACGCAAAAGCCAGCTAATCCTGCGTCATGTTCCGGACAGAACGACGCGGAATTTGATTAAAATTAGCACGATGCCTTTTGCAACAGTTTCGTTTCAAATCAGACAGGGGTAAATTATGAAAAAAATATGGTCCGAATTTTATGAATTCATTTCCAAAGGAAACGTCGTCGGTTTAGCCATTGGTTTGATGATGGGCGCAGCCTTTAACAGCATCATCACCTCGCTGATCAACGATATCCTCATGCCGATTATCAGCGTCATCACCTCAGGTATCTCGTTCGAACAATGGTACATTCCGCTCGATGGGAACAGCTACGAAAACTTTGCCGCTGCGCAGGCGTCCGGCGCCCCGCTCATGACCGTTGGAAACTTCATCTCGGCAGTTATCAACTTCCTAATCGTCGCCCTCGTCCTGTTCTTCATCCTTAAAGGAATGACCGCGGCGATGAACGCGACGAAGAAGAAAGAAGAAGCTCCGGCGGAAGAAACGCCGGCTGAGCCGAGCGAAGATGTCAAGCTGCTCACCGAAATCCGCGACCTGCTCGCGAAAAAGTAAAACCGCGTCCGTCAGAAAAATTTGAACCGTAACCACGTGAACAGCTGCGAAAAAGTCAGGATCCGTCAGAAATTAGCGATACTGACCCTGATCGCGGCTGTTCATGGTATTTTTATTACCCGCCTCGGTTATTTCTGGGACGATTGGATGATCCTTCTCGTCCGAGAGAAGCTGACCGATTCCGCGTTCTTCCCATATTACGCCGTCGATCGTCCAACGTCAGCATGGGTAAATTTCCTGTTCTATTGGATTCCCGCTGAATACCCCATTGTCTGGCATCTTTTAGCCTGTCTCTTTCTTTTTACGATAGCCGTTCTCTTCCAAAAGCTTCTGGACACGCTTTGGGAAACGTCGAAAACCGCAAACTTCGCCGCGGTCCTGATTTTTATCGCGGTTCCCCTTTTTTCTCAGACCTATATTTCGATAACCTATACGCAACATAATATTCAATACATCCTGTTCCTATCATCGCTCCTGACAACAATTCAAGCAGTTCGAACTGAAAGGTTCCTGCCAAAATTTGGATGGACATTTCTCTCGCTTTGCCTCATGGTCTTAGAGCTGAGCGTAACCGAATATTTCGCAACGCTTGAATTCATCCGCGTCTTCGTCATCTGGATGATCCTGAGTCACGATGATCCAAACGCCAGAATCCGTGATCGAATCTTTGAAACCCTCCGAAATGCTGCGCCCTATGGCGTGATCCTAACGCTCTTCTTCCTCTACCGATTGAATTTTGAACGCTGGTTCCCGATTCAGGAAGCTGATACAGCGGGAATAATCGACCTTCTTCGGAATTCACCGATGCAGGGCATTGCGACTGCGCTCAAATTATCCTTCACGACCGCCGCTTATCCATTTTTCAACTTTGTCGGCAGTCTCGTTACCTTGGAGTTTCCGCGCTTTTTCGAAAAAAGCCGTCTTTTATTTGCTGGAATCGCGATATTTCTGGGAATGATGACGCTTTCTGTCCTGAGGAATGAACCGAAAAAAGAAACACCGCCGCTTCGGGACGATCGGATTGAACGTATCGCTTTTGCGCTGATTTATCTGCTGCTTGGCATTCTGCCATTCATCATCATCTTGAGCGATATTTTTAATCCCGAAGACCCAGCGCACATCGATCGGACCTATTACGTCGCTGTACCAGCCGTGGCGATGATATTCGAAATCATCATTCATGGACTCGTCGAGCGTCGGCGCGCGCGTCGAATCGTCATCGCGGTATTCATTGCCCTTGCAACGTATCAGCACATGATTTTGAACGATAACGCTCGATTCATGTCCAAACGCCAGCAATCCTTTTACCGTCAGTTGAGGGCACGTGTTCCAGCGGTACAGGATAACACCGCCTTTATCTCAGCGGATGTCCTTTTTCCCGAGCAGGGAAGCTCCTTTACAGCGGCAGCGATCAATATTCTTTACCCCAATCCATTCACGATTCAGGATGAAGCGCCGCTCTGGGTTTACGCCGTTCGCGATCAAACTTTCGAAGCGAGCCCGGGCT
Source organism: Flexilinea sp. (assembly GCA_034430135.1). GTDB lineage: Bacteria > Chloroflexota > Anaerolineae > Anaerolineales > Anaerolineaceae > Flexilinea. The sequence continues at coordinate 4,213 of DAOUFB010000197.1, forward strand.
TCGCGACAGTCAAGCGCATTTTCCGCTTCACCGCCTCCAAAGAAAACGCGATCTTCCTTGACTACGGGAACCCATTCGCAAATTGCCTTTGGGTATTCCGACCCGAAGACATCGATCACCCGCATATCAGCGAAGTCCAACGTTCATGGATTAAACGAACCGCACAGAATCGGATCCTGCCCGTCGTCGTCTCATCCCTCGTGACGCATCCGGATTCAAAATTCTTCGGGGAAGAAAATCCAAACGCATGGTGCAGTCTCTATCAACGAGCTGCGTTCGCGTCGCAGTTCGGTGATTATGAGCTTCTTAAAACCGTTACAGACACTGCGCTCGAAGCTGGCTTCCGCCCCTCGATTCACGCTTCGAACTCGCCGTATGAATGGATACCTTTTCTGGAAAGCCTCTACGCTCAGGGACATAAAGAACTTGCTGATGAATTGCGCGATGAAGCGCTCTCTATTGACCCAGCTTATCGTGAAATGTACGAAAATCGATTTCAATAGTATTAGACCCTGTTTCTTCAGGCAATATCTCTTCCATCTTTTTCCGAATAGAGTTTTTGAAAATTCAGACCTGAGTTAATCTATCCAAACTTGGGAAACGGCACTATAATGTATGGAAGTTCGTTGTTCGGCGCAGGTTCCGTCGAATCAATGAAGCGCCTTTATAACTCGGAATAACACAAGAGCGCCGATCCACTACTGTTTCGGACTCGTGTTAAAAAAAATTGGAGGAAAACCAATGAAACGCAGTATCTTATTGATCAGCCTTTTGGCTCTCGTCGCTGTTGTTATGCCGGTTGCCGCTCAGAGCGGGACGCTTAACGTTCTTTGCACCCCACAGGAAACCTGGTGCAAGGGAATGGAAGAAACCTTTGAAGCGCTCTATCCTGATATCGATGTCGAATGGGTACGAATGTCATCCGGTGAAGCCCTCGCGAAAGTTCAAAGCGAAGCCGGTTCGCCGACCTATGATATTTGGTGGGGCGGTCCGATGGATAGCTTCGTTGCTGCATCCGAAGCCGATCTCCTTGAACCCTATGATTCGCCCAGCTATGCGAATATCATCGAAGAAAAAAAGGATGTTATCATTTCCCCGAAAAAAGACTACGTCGGGATTTACATTGGTTCGTTGTCGTTCAACGCGAATACCGATTTCCTCGCTGAGCACCCGGGTCTTGAAGTTCCGACGTCTTTCGAAGACTTATTGAAACCTGAATTTAAGGGACAGATCGTCATGGCGCATCCGTCGACCTCCGGAACCGGCTACACGTTCCTTTCCACGGTTCTTCAAGTCATGGGCGAAGAAGCGGGCTGGGAATATCTCAAGAAGTTCAATGATCAGGTCGCGATGTACACGAAAGCCGGTTCGGGCGCCGGTAAATTCGTTGCTTCCGGTGAATTTGGCGTCGTCGTCATGTTCTCGCATGACGCCGTCAAGGAAATCGACGACAACGGCGCTCCGATGGTCATCGGATTCCCGGAAGAGGGTACGGGCTTCGAAATCGGTTCTCAGGCAATCCTGAAAGGCGCGAAGAACCTCGAAAACGCGAAACTCTGGTATGACTGGGCGATAACCCCCGAAGCTCAGGTGCTTGGACCGGAATACCAGTCCTATCAGGCTCCGACGGTCAAGGGCGTTGAACTTTCGCATCCGGAACTCCTCGAAGTCAAACTCATCGACTACGACTTCGCCTGGTCCGGCGAAAACCGCCAGGCGTTCCAGGATAAATTTGCGAACGAAATCCAGAACGCCGAAGCCGATGATGACGGCTTAATCAAGAAATAAATCTCATCCAGTACAAATCATCCTGCGTCAGAAAGTCATCCCAACGCAGGATGATTTTCATCATTTCGTGTCACTAACCAAACCAACATTTTGTCGGGAGCGATGACTATGAACTCATCAGACGGAACTATCGAAACGAAGCCAAAATTTAATAAATTTACGCAGAAGATCGAAGAATTTCGCCTTATTGGTCAAGACCCAATCATGATGATCGCGTTAATTTTTTCCGCGATTTTTGTCCTTGTCTTTATTTTCCTGCCGATCTTTCGAACTATCGGGCGCGGCTTTTTCACGGAATCGGGACAATTCGACCTGACCAACTTTGCGCGTTATTTTGACGGGACTCCGCTCGACGGTTTGAATACATCTCTTCGAAAACTCGGTCTCATACTCGGAGAAACGGATAAGTACGGACGAACGTATCGGACAATGCTGACTGATACGTTGTTAATGGGCGTTCTGTCCGCCAGCGCAGGAACGCTCGTTGGCTTTATCTTCGCCTATGCAACGGTTCGCTGCAACATTCCTGGGAAGCGCTTTGTCCATTTACTTGCGCTGCTCCCGACCGTCTCCCCGCCCTTCGCAGTCGCGATTGCAATGATCCAGCTTTTTGGACGCAGCGGACTTGTTACAAAACGGATGCTGGGAATCCGTTTTGTCGAAGGCATGAACGATATTTATGGACTGGATGGTCTCGTTATCGTCCAGACACTGACCTTTTTTACGGTCGCCTACCTGATGCTTAAGTCCATGATGGAGCGCCTCGATTCCTCCATGGAAGAAGCCGCTGAAACGCTCGGCGCATCACGTTTTCACATCTTTAGAACCGTGACGCTTCCGCTCCTTGCGCCCGGAATCGCCGCTTCCTTCATGCTCCTGTTCGTTGAATCGCTCGCCGACCTCGGCAATCCGCAATTCATCTCCGGGAACAAAACGGTTCTCTCTTCTCAGATTTACATGGCAATCATCGGTGAGTACAACTATCAGAAAGCATCCGCAATCTCGCTCGTTCTCCTGATTCCGACGCTCATCGTTTATATCTTCCAGCGTTACTACATCTCAAGAAAATCGTATGTTTCGGTTACGGGGAAGCCAACCGTCGGTCGCGTCTACGAAAAAAGCCAGACAATCCGCAATATTTTCGCCATTCTGGTCTATATCATCTGCGCGCTGATCGTGATCGTCTATCTAACCGTAATCGCAAGTTCTTTCGTTAAGAACTGGGGCGTAAATTACACGCCTTCCTTCTCGAACTGGTCAAAAATGTTTGGACGCGGGCTTGAATCAATCTTAGACACGACATTCCTTAGCCTGTACGCGACGCCAATCGCCGCGCTGCTTGGAATGGTCATCGCATACCTCGTCGTTCGGAAAACCTTTATCGGGAAAGAAATGCTCGATTTCGGTTCGAATATCGGAGGCGCCGTTCCGGGCACGATCGTCGGTATGGGCTTCATCCTGATTTTCAACTTCCAAAATGCCTGGGTCGTTTGGATCTTGCTTGTCATCGTCGCATGGTTTTATGTTACCTGTGTCGCGAAATCGAGTCGGGATCGATTAACGATTCTTATTCCCGGCGTTCTTCTTGGTCTCATCATGAGCGCCTTATCAAACGGCGGCGTACTTTGGGGAACGCAAGGGCTCTTCGGCGTCAATTTTGCTAAAATCACCGGTCAGGATCCAGCGGCAGCGGTCGGCTGGGGTATCGGCATCGAGTTCTTCTATTACCTGGTAGCTGCGCTGTTTGCCGTCGTCGGGATCATTCTCCTAAAGCAATCAGGCTCAAAGCCGCTCGGAAAATTTGCCCTTTATGTCGCGATCTATATCGCCGCGAACCAGTGGATCTTGTACCTGTCCCGTCCGCTCCGTATTTTCGGAAAGACCAACTCCATTAAATGGCTTCGAACGATCCTGACTTCGCTCGCGGATTATATTGAAGTTCCGTTCGCGTTACCGTCCTTCTTCCTCGGCATTTGCCTGTTCTTTGCCGCAGCACTGATTATTTACAATTATCGGGGAACATTCGCAACCTTCCTGAAAACGTTGCTGATGATCGCCGCGGTCGCGATGCTCTTTACGGGAGAGCAGATGAAGATGAACGGTACAGCTTATATCATCCTCTTCGCTTTTCTCGTCCGGTCGCTTCCGGCGTCAGTCCGCTCCGGCGTCGCATCGCTCCAGCAAATTGACGGCTCGATCGAAGAAGCTTCCACGATCATGGGTGGGGATAGTCAATACACGTTCCGAAAGGTCACGCTTCCGCTCATCCTGCCCGCGTTTATGACCGGGCTAATCTTCAGCTTCACGCGTCACATGACCTCGCTCTCTGCGATTATCTTCCTCGTCAGCTCAAGATGGCAAATTGTCACAGCCTCGATCATGAGCGGCTGGGAACAGGACGGAATTAGCTTTGCCGCAACCTATTCCTCCGTAATTATTTTTATTGTCTTAATCTTTATCGGCGTGATGGGATTCGTCACACGTAAAGTCCTGAAAATCGATTCAAATATCGATATTAACGCCGGAATTTAAAGCCTTAGGAGAATCGCCATGAACTACTTGGAAATCGAAAACGTTTCAAAAATTTTCCAGTCTCGCTCTGGAGGGAAAGAAGTTACCGCTGTCAACGACGTCAGCCTGTCGATTCAAAAAGGCGAATTTGTAACCATGCTCGGACCATCTGGCTGCGGGAAAACGACGATGCTCCGTATCGTCGCCGGATTTGAATTCCCGACGAAGGGAAATATCATTCTGGATGGACGCAACCTGAATCAGGTTCCGACTCATAAGCGCGATATGTCGATGGTATTCCAGTCGTACGCGATCTTCCCGCATCTCAATGTCTACGAGAATATTGCTTACGGACTAAACGTTCAAAAAGTTCCGCTCGATCAGCAGAAAAAGCGCATCAACCGTGTTTTGGAAATGGTTCATCTCGAAGGTTACGAAAACCGCGCTCCGAACCAGCTTTCGGGCGGTCAGCAGCAACGTGTCGCGCTGGCTCGTGCGCTCATCATGGAACCGAAAGTTCTCCTCATGGATGAACCGCTCTCCAACCTCGATACAAAATTGCGCGAAGCCATGCGCTTTGAAATCCGCGAACTTCAGCGCACACTTGGTTTCACCTGCCTCTATGTGACGCATGACCAGCTTGAAGCGATGGTTCTTTCGGATAAGGCGCTCATCATGAACGCGGGCTCTATTGAACAGTACGGTACTCCGCGTGAAATTTACCGCTATCCAAAGACGCGGTTCGTCGCTGACTTTATCGGACGAGCGAATTTCCTGCCCGGAAAAATCGTCGAATCCACTGCTGAACGGACACAAGTCCAAATGGGAGATATGACGATTGCCGTTACTGACCCCTATTACAGCGACATGCCGAAAGGGACGAAAGTCGATGTCGTCCTCCGCCCGGAAATTATCAAGGTTGACCGCGTTAAGGGCAGTGTTGAAGCCGTCGTCCACCAGGCGGCGTACCTCGGTGAATCCGTTGAGTACATCCTTGAATTTATGGGGCAAAAAATCTCCGCAAAGGAAACGGATCCAACTCGCCTGACCGTCATCGAGCCGGGTTCAACCGTAAAACTTTCCTTCCCGGAATCCTGCGTCCATCTCATCCGCGCAGTCGGAGAATAAAGCAGCCTTCGCGAAAGAGACCACTCTCGCCCGAATAGTTGCACATTAAAAACAGCGCCGACACGTTAATGATACGTTGGCGCTGTTTTTTTAATCCCGCTGTGGACATGAACGCAGCTGATTTACTTTTCTTCGTCGTCCTCATCATCCTCGATGACGATTCCCTCCGCGCGCGGTTCAACGCCGCCGAACGCAATAGGAACTACCTCGTCCATCTTCGAGACAAAAACAAATTTCAGCGTATCAACGACTTCCTTCGGAAGTTCGATCAAATCCTTACGGTTTTTCTCCGGAACGATGACGGTCGTTATCCCCGCGCGCAGCGCTGCCAAGGTCTTTTCCTTCAAACCGCCAATCGGAAGCACATGACCCCGAAGCGTAATCTCTCCCGTCATCGCCACGTCGCGTTTCACCGGCGTATTTGTCAGCGCTGAAATCATCGCCGTTGCCAGCGTGATTCCGCCGCTGGGTCCGTCTTTCGGTACCGCGCCCTCCGGTACGTGGACATGGATGTCAATTTTGTCATAATAGCGAATCGGAACATTGAACCGCTCCGTATTCGCCTTGATATACGAAAGCGCCGCCTGAGCTGATTCCTGCATAACCTCGCCCAACTGACCGGTCAGTTGAAGGTTTCCTTTCCCGCCAAAAGATAAAACTTCAATCGTCGTCAGGTCGCCGCCGCTTTCGGTCCATGCCAAACCCGTAGCAACGCCAATTTCGTCCTGCTGTTCCTTTTCACTATCGAAAAAGAGCGGCGGTCCCATCAGCGTCTCAACGTCGTCCGCTGTAATCACTGACGCGAACTCGCAGTGTTCAGCTTTCTTGCGCGCAACCTTTCGGCAGATTTTGCCGATTTCCCGTTCGAGGTTGCGAACACCTGCCTCATACGTGTACTGGCGAATAATCCGGCGCAACCCTTCATCCGAAAGCGTCAATTCATCGGCGTTGATTCCATTTTCATCAAACTGCCGTCCAATTAAGTATTCCTTCGAAATGATCAATTTTTCTTCCAGCGTGTACCCCGAAAATTCAATAATCTCCATCCGGTCGAGAAGCGGTACAGGAATGGATTCCTGGGAATTTGCCGTCGTGACAAACATCACCTTTGAAAGATCGTATTCAACCTCGAGATAGTGATCCGTGAAAGTGCTGTTTTGCTCCGGATCGAGAACCTCCAAGAGCGCAGACGCCGGATCACCGCGGTAATCGTTCCCCAACTTATCGATCTCATCAAGCATAAAAAGCGGATTAACCGTTCCAGCTCGTTTCAGCGTCTGGAGGATACGTCCCGGGAGCGCGCCGATATACGTTTTCCGATGTCCGCGAATTTCCGCCTCGTCCCGAACCCCGCCGAGCGAAATACGCACGAACTTTCGTCCAAGCGCGTCTGCAATGGATCGTCCGATAGAAGTTTTCCCCGTTCCGGGCGGTCCCACGAAACATAAAATCGGCTGACGTTCCTTCTTCGGCTTCAGGGAACGCACTGCGATATATTCAAGAATACGGTCTTTTGCCTTCTTTAAGCCATAATGATTATTGTTCAAAACGCGCTCGGCGTTCAAAACATCTAAATTATCCTCCGTTGCCTCGGTCCACGGCAAGTCAAGAAGCCAATCCAGATACGTCCGTGAGACGGTGATCTCGGGCGACATCGGCGGCAAAGCGGACAGGCGATCCACTTCACGTTCCGCGACAGCTAAAACCTGAAGCGGAAATCCTTTAGTCTTGATCTTTTCCTTTAGCTCTTCGATTTCACGCGCGAAAATGTCGTCTTCGTTGAGCTCCTTTTGAATTGCCTTAACCTGTTCTCGAAGATAAAACTCACGCTGACTTTTGTCGACTTCGCTTTGAACTTGCTCGCTGATCTTATTTTCAACCTCTAAAATCGCGAGCTCGTTTACCAACCCGTTATTAACCTTGTTGAGACGTTCGACAGCCTTCGTTTCCTGAAGAATGTCGAGTCGAGCATCACGTGAAAACGAGACGGTCGTCATAATCATGTCCGCGAGCCAGGAGGGATCATTCACCGACGAAACTAAACCGTAAGATTCCTCAGGAAGTTTCCGATCAAGCGAAACAATTTTCTCAAAATATTTTTTCGTCACGCGCATCGCTGCTTCGACCGCTCGGGTTACTTTCTGGTTTTCCTTGTCTACAATCTGACAATAAGCCAACAGGCAACTATCTTGTTTTCGAATATCTAAAATCCGCACACGCCGCCGCCCTTGGAGCAGTACGGAATAATGATCCTCCGGAAGCTCAACCGTCGTTCCGACGACGGCTTCAACGCCAATCGCATGAAAATCCGACTTACGGCTAAACGACTTCTTTTCAGGGTCTTTCGGAATTGCCGTGATAACAATCTGGTCAATCTTCTGCGCCATCTCGATGATCTTCAATTCTAAATCCCCGTGAAAGAAAATCGGCGTAATCATGCGCGGATAGAGAATCACCTCGCGCAGCGGGACAATCGGCGCGACGAATCCGCCGTTTTCGTCAATTTCTTTATTGGGAATTCCGAAAAGTTCTTCTGCCATGTCCGCCATTGCCTGAAATTTTTCAACTTGTTCTTCGCTGTCAGCCCATTTTACATTTGCCATGCCTGCTCACTTTCGTTCAAGCGGCGTTTTCTGCCGCGTCCTGTTTCTCCATTTCTTTCATCATCAGCGCCCTAAGTCCGCCCGCGACGAAAAGACTTCCGGTTATGACGAAAACGTCGATTTCATCCATTGCGTTAACCGCCTTCATCGCATCCTCGAGCCCATGTTCCGCTGATCCGCAAACAACCGTCTCCAGTCCATACCCCCGGCACATTTCTGCGATTAATTCAGCGCGAGCGGCGCGGGGATGCGTCGAACGGGTGGCGATGATCGCGGTGGCGTTTCGTGCAATTCGCTCAATCATCGATCCTAAATCTTTATCCTCGCTGAAACCAATGACGTAAGCGACGCGCTGATCCGGGAAATATCGTTCGACTGATTTTACGAGCTTATCGACGGAGTCCGGATTATGCGCCCCATCGAAAAGGATCGTCCGCCCATTCGCTGCCTGCTGAACTTCAAATCGACAAGACCAGTCAATTTTCGCGAACCCGCTAAGACAGTTGTCTACGCTTGGAATAAAGCCATCAGCGGAGAGCTGATCCAAAGCTGCGATCGCGATCGTCGCGTTTTGCGCCTGATTCGCACCGCCGAGATTGACCCAAAACTCCGTCTCTGTCCCAGCCGTTCGGGTAATGCACAGCAATTGTCCCGTCGCAGAATCCTGTTCCACTTCACAACAATACAGACGCGCGACATCAACAAACGGCGCATGAACCGAAAGCGCCTTTTCCCGAAGAACACGCATAGCTTTATCCCGTTCCGGAGCAAGAATAGCGGGAACCCCTGACTTGAGGATCCCCCCTTTTTCGCCCGCGATTGCCTCGATCGTGTTCCCCAAAAAAGCGGTATGATCCAGCGAAATCGACGTAATGATCGTCAAAATCGGATTCAGAACGTTCGTCGAATCAAGACGCCCGCCGAGACCGGTCTCGATAACAGCGAAATCAACCTTTTCCTCAGCGAAATAAACAAATGCGATCGCCGTCATCAAATCGAATGTTGAGGGACGGAAATTATCGTCCAGGACAGAGAACACGGTGTTCGTGACTTCAATCAGCCGTTCATCGGAAATTTCCGTAAAGCCGATTTGAAACCGCTCGTTGAATCGAACGAGATGTGGGCTGGAATAAAACCCTACGCGTAATCCTGCGTCCGTCAGCCCGGCTGTCAGCATCGCACAAACCGATCCTTTTCCTTTCGTTCCCGCGACATGAATCGAGCGGAAACGCGTTTCAGGATGACCCAACCGACGCAACAGCTCCCGAACCTTTTCTAACGAAAAAACCGCCGCGTCCGTACTTTTAATATGCGTCATGGAGTAATCGACATAGGAATATATCGCGTCCAGCGTCTCATCTATCGTCTTAAAGCGTCTCACCCGCTCAATTTTACCAGTCTTTCCGCTCTAAAAACGTTAGAAATGGATAAGACGGCGGAACGTCGAGCCGTGATAGCGAAACCTAATCAAAATCTTCTCGGAACGATATGGTAATACCTTCTCTGGCAATTCGAACATAGCGTTCATTCAATTCATCAGCCCAATCGCTTTTTTCCTTCGTGGTAAAGACATTAACGCTTATGGCAACAAGCCGTGAAATATACTCATTCAAGTACCCAAACGCGCCCCCCATCGTCACCGTGTTGGGTAGGGTCCTGAATAGCGCGTCGTTCTCAACCGCAATCGTCACGTCGGCAACTAATTTCAGTACCTCAATTGCCTCATTCGCTTCACAGCTCCGAATCTTATCCTCAAAACTGAATGGTTTTACGCCCAGCGCAACCGTCGCCAGACCCATTTTCCGGCAAATGTCAGCAGCCTGCTGAATCAGGATCGTTCCCGTTTTCCCGCCGAGACCCGCGATAAGAAATCCAGCGTCATTACCTTCAACAAAGGTTTCTAATTCCATTTTATGAGCCGGATCGAGAAAAAAACGCGAAATTTCCTTTTTCGGGTGGTCTCCCATAATTGGAATTAATAACTTCTTGCGGCAGGGATGCGCCAGAAGCGAGTTTAAATCCGTATTCATTACGACCAGATCATCTTCCGCAAAACCATAGTTCACCAGCCCGCGCAATACGTTTGAGCCGCACCCGCCAATTCCAATTATGACAACTCGCCTCATAAACTCTCTCCCAAAACAGGAAAATCAATTCGACAAAAGAACCCTGATTCCAGGGGACACAGTCGTCGCCAAAGAATCAGGGTTCTCCTGATACTGGAACCGTTTATGAATTCTTTTTACCAAGGATAACCATAAACGCGTACGGTTCAATAGTGAGTAAGTCACTGACGTTCAGCTTTTCTCCAGTCATCAAATCCATTAATTCCGGATCGCAGCCGTCGAACCCATGCGTATCCGCCAGACGAAGAGGAAGACGATGTTCGCTGAAATTCGCGATACAGACGGCAACTTCCGTCTCAGATTCCTTCGCGTACGCGAAAAGATACCGACTTCCCGGATTCAGAACCTTCATCGAACGTTCCGCGAAAATTGAATGACCTTTCCGAACTGTGATGATTTTCCGAACGGCGCCATAAACGCGTCCTGTCACAGACGTCGGGTCATTCCGCTGTATCTCAGCAATTGAATCATAATGGACGCGATGAACCCAACGTGAATCTTCCGCATGGTCAGCATTCTTGACGTAATCATAATCATTCATCAAACCAAATTCATCGCCGAGATAGAGAAGCGGAATTCCGCCAATCGTTAACGCAACCCCGAAAAGAACGGTCATTCGTCCAACCGCCAAATCAATTTGCGCTGGATCATGCTCCTTAACCGCCTTTTCCAGTCCGCAAAGTGACGCCATCATCCCACTGATCCGGCAATCGCCTGTTTTCGGGTTTTCCTGGAAGGGAAGCCCGTTAGCGAACGAACCGGGGAACCGCCCCGTATAGAACCGGTTCAGGAAGGCACGGTGTCCCTGAGGATCAATCCCAACCGACCAGGCGTCTTCGTCCGAGAACGTCCAGCCAATATCATCGTGGCAGCGCGTATAGTTGACCCAAGCTGTATGGTCAGGAAGCGCAAACCGCGTCGCCATCGAAAGCGCTAACAACTTTGTGTCGCGCGTCGCAAGCGCCTCCCACGACAATGCCATCAGCAACGGATTGTAGGACAACTGGCAGCGCTGAGGAGAGATGAACTGGATAACCTGATCCGGATGGACAATGGCTTCCGATTTGAAGAGCATCGAGGGAGCGGCAATACGCGCGGTCAGGTTAAACGCTTCAATCAGTTTCATCGCGTTCGGGCGCGTTTCGCAGGTCGTTCCCATTTCTTTCCAGATAAAGGCAACCGCGTCAAGCCGAAGAACGTCAACGCCGAGGTTCGCAATAAACAACATCTCTTCCATCATGCGGACGAAAACTTCGGGATTCTGATAATTCAGGTCCCATTGATACGAATGGAACGTTGTCCAGACCCAGCGCTCAATATCCGGGAACCACGTGAACGCACCTGGATGCTCATCCGGGAAAATTTCGCGCAGCGTCATTTCGAACCGATCCGGAATTTCACGATCCTCGAACATCCAATAATAATTCGCGTACCGCCGATCGCCCGCTTTAGCCTTCAGCGCCCATTCATGCTCATTCGACGTATGATTAAAAACGAAATCCATGACGAGAACGATGCCCGCTTTCGCGAGGGCTTCCGCCAACTTGACGACGTCCTTCGTCGTCCCAATTTTCGGATCAACTTCTCGGTACGAACTGATTGCGTATCCTCCGTCATTTTCACCCTCAGGGCAACGGAATATCGGCATCAGATGCAAATAAGTCAGCCCAAGCTCCTGAAAATAGGGGATCTTTTTAATGAGCTTTTTTAACGTTCCGGCGTATAAATCGACATAGCAGACACCGCCGACCATCTCATTCGAGCGGAACCAGTCGCCTTCTTTCGCCAGCTTTAAATCACGCTTCTTCAGCTCCTCCGACCGTTTCATCCAACTATCAACCAGCGATTCAACCATCATCCGAAATTTCGGGTACGCTTCAGCGCAATCTGAATAGACTTCAAAAAATTTAATCGCTAAAGTCGGGAGATAGGTCGTAACTCGCCCCACAAACTCGTTCCACTGCAATTCGTGATTTTTGATAAACCGCTTTTTATCCGCGCCAAAGGCGCCGACGACATCGGCGAAAACTGTTTCCGCCGTCTCACGACCGTCATAACGATCGAATTGATGATAACGGTACGTCATATTAAGCAACCTTTCTCAACCAGCGGAATGTTCGCGGCGCAATCGTTAACGTCAGCTTTCCATCACCACTCTCTACGCAAACCGTATCGTCAAGGAGATCCCGATACGTTCCATCCGCGGCGGCTAAGGACAGCGTCCGCACGTCATCGGAAACGTTATGAACCGCGATCACTGTATCATCGTCCGCAATTCGAGCGTGAGCCAGGACTGGAATTTCCGATCCATCGACGAGCCAGACCAACTTTCCCTCGCCGAGCGCTTTCGATGCTTTGCGAATCGCAACCATGCGTTTCAAGCGGTTCAGGTTCGAATCCGGGTCATCCAGCTGCGCCGCGACGTTCGTCAGTAAATAGCCATTCACGCCATCGCGAATAGCCGGTAAATAGGTCGAATCCGAGCTCGAAAATCCGCCGTTTTTACTCGCGTCCCATTGCATCGGCGTTCGGACTCCGTTCCGATCGAACTGCGAAATGTCGTCGCCCATGCCAATCTCGTCGCCATAGTAGAGAACCGGCGAGCCGGGAAGCGTAAAAATCATTGAATAAGCTAACTCAATCTTCCGGCGATCGTTCTCCATCAAGGGATACAAACGCCGTCGAATGCCCAGATTCATGCGCATTGCCCGATCCGGCGCATAATGACTCCACATCCATTGGCGATCTTCCTCCGTCACCATCTCTAGCGTGAGTTCATCGTGATTGCGGAGAAAAACGCACCATTGGCAAGTGTCCGGAATTTCCGGTGTAGCTTTTAAAATATCGATCAGCGACGACGCATCCTGCTTCCCGATGGACATGAAAATCCGCGGCATCAACGGGAAATGAAAGCCCAACTGAAATTCATCGCCGTCGCCAAAATACTCGCGAACATCCTGCGGCCACTGATTCGCTTCGCAGAGCAAAATCGTCCCCGGATATTCGCGATCCATCAATTCACGCAGCTCCTTAAGATAAGCGTGCGTCTCAGGAAGATTCTCACCGTTCGTTCCCTCCCGCTCATACAGGTACGGAACGGCATCCGCGCGAAACCCGTCAATTCCCAAATCCAGCCAAAACCGCAAAACTTCTTTCATCGCGTCGCGAACTTCAGGATTATCGAAATTCAGATCCGGCTGGGACGGATAAAACCGGTGCCAATAATACTTCCCGACCTTTTCGTCGAACGTCCAGTTCGAGTCGAGCGAATCGAGGAAAATAACCCGTGCTTCGGCGTATTTCTTCGGATCATCGCTCCAAACGAAATAATCAAAATACTTTGACGTTGGGTCGTTCCGCGCCGCCTGAAACCACGGGTGATCGCTTGAACAGTGATTAAGAACCAGATCCGCAATCAGGCGCATCCCCCGTTTGTGGACCTCCAGAACGAGTTGTTTCATATCATCGATCGTTCCGAACGATTCATGCACCTTCATGTAATCCGATATATCGTACCCATCGTCTTTCAATGGACTGGGATATATCGGCTGGAGCCAAATGCAATCCACGCCTAAATCGCGGATGTAGTCAAGACGTGAGATCAGACCTTGAAAATCTCCGTAACCATCGCCGTTTGAATCCATGAACGAACGCGGATAGACCTGATAAAAAACCGCGTTCTTATACCAAAGCGGCGCATTTTGATTAGAAACCGCAGCTGAATCGCCCATAAACCTGGATTCTCCTTATCACCAAAACTTACTACCCCAATCCTTGCCGAAATCAGCCAAGGAATCATTCATTTTCCAAAGCAATACCGCCAAAACCCGCAGAATCGTTATCAGGGCGGAGACAGCCTCTCTCAAATTCGTTCAATAATTCAGAGAAAAGCCTCTCTCAAATTCCGCGCATAAGAGCGGTCAACAGGAAAAGCTTTTCTCCAACCTTTTTTAATATGAGTTAACGCTATCCCTTGACGGATCCAGCCATCATACCGCGGACAAAGTACCGCTGCAGCGCTAAGAAAACTACCATCGGGATAACCATCGACACAAACGCACCCGAGGTCAACAAATGCCAATCGTTGCCCTTCGTCCCGACCATGTTCGCCAGCGTCTGGGTCACGACTTCGTTTTTCCCGCCGCCGAGCGTAACGAGGGCGACGAGATAATCGTTCCAAACCCAAAGAAACTGGAAAATCGTAAACGAAGCAATCGATGGAACCGAGAGCGGAAGAATCAACTGCGTGAAAACCGTGAAGTTCGACGCGCCATCGATAAACGCCGATTCCAAAATGTCGCGGGGAATCGTGCTGATATAGTTAAAGAGGAGATAAATCGCCAGCGGGAGACCGAAACCGGTATGCGCGAGCCAAATCCCCAGGAATTTACCCGTCAGGTTGACCTGCGTCATATCCTGAAGAATCGGGACGATCGCGATTTGAAGCGGAACGACGAGGAGCGCGACGACCATCGTAAACATCAGTTTTCGCCCGCGGAAGTTCAACCACGCGAAACCATACGCCGCGAACGCAGCGATCAAAATCGGGATCACCGTCGCCGGAATCGTAACCGTCAACGAGTTCAGGAACGAATTACTCAGATCCGCCCCATTTCGCGTCAGGACTTTTCCGTCCGCGCCTTTGTACTGAATCGCTTTTCCGGATAAAACGTTCCGGTAGTTTTCGAGCGTCAGGTTCAAGTCGAAACCGACCCATTTTTTTTCGTAGACTTTTAGCGTCCGCGTCCGCTTCGCGCCGTGATATTCGCCGATTTTCGACCCAACTTTTACGCCATTTTTAAGCGTCGCGTAGTCGCCGACGAACTCCGTTCCATCATCCATCGTAAACTTCATAACATCGCCCGTCCCCTGATTTTCCGGAAGTACAAGCTCGGCGATCTCGACTTTCGTCCGATGCGGGAAGAACTGCCACCAGCCTGAATTGAAAATCGTTTCCGATTGGCGGAAGGAAGTCACGAAAATCCCGAAAATCGGAACAAAAAATATCAGCGTGATAATCCCCAGCGACAAGTTCACAAGGAACTGGGATATGCGTTTCTGCCTTTCGTAGCTTTGCGCTTTAGCTGCCATTAGAATGCCTTCCTTTCATTGAACTGCCGCAGGTTCATAATCATGACCGGAATAACGAGAATTAAAAGGACGACCGCGATCGCGGATGCGCGGCCTTTATCGTAGTAGAGGAAGCGCTGATTAAAGAACTCGTTCGCGATAACGTTCGTTCCGTACTGACCGCCGGTCATCGAACGGACAATATCGAACGTTTTCAGACTGAAAATTGCTACGGTCGTCGTAACCGCGACGATCGCGCCTGAAATAACCGGAATAATAATCTGGAAGAAGATTTGAAATTCGTTCGCGCCGTCAATACGAGCAGCTTCCAGCAGATCGCCCGAGATGCCTTTAATCGCTGACGAAAGAATCACCATGCAATAGCCCGTCTGGAGCCAAATCATGATAATAATCAATCCGAAATTATTCCAAAACGGCATTTGAAGCCAGGCCTGAGGCGTTCCGCCCAGCGATTCGATCACGGCGTTCAAGAGCCCAATTTGCGCCCCCTGCCCTTTATAGTCATAAATAAACTTAAAAATCACACCCGCGCCGACGAACGAAATCGCCATCGGCATGAAAATAATCGTTTTGAAGAATTTTTCGTGGGTGGTCCGATCGGCGAGTGTCGCGATCAGGAGACCCAGAAAAACGGAGAAAAACGTCCCGAAAATCAACCAGAGTAAGTTATTCCGGAAAACAATCAACATTTGCGTGTTGGTAAATGCGTATCGGTAGTTTTCGAAGAAAGGTAAAACCCCTTTCGCCGCAGAAGCCCCGAATCCAATCCAGTTCAGACCATCCGCAGTTCGGAACGAATAAAAAATCGTCCGCAACGTCGGGATCGCCAACGCCCAAAGCAGGATTAAAACCGCGGGACCAACGAAAAGATACGGCTGAATCAGCGCTGTAACATGCGCTGGCAGCTGCTCGACGACCCAGTTCGAGCCGGCGAAAAAGAGGGATACCCAACCGACACCCCAAACAACCATGAAAATCGCGTTCGCAACCTTCATCTCACGCGCTTCCAAATAATCGTTGACCTTCAAGCCCGCGACGAAGATAGCGACAATTAAAACAACAACGCCGACCATCTTCAAAATCGTCGCCGGGGTCATTTTGGAAGACTGATCCTTATAGGATACCATCGCCATAAAGCTGCCTCCGTAAAATAAAATCTAAAATCCGAACCAAACAAACCTGGAAACGCCGCTATATCGTCGGCGGCGTTTCCATATAAATACACTTGGTCTTTACCAGGCAGCGTCCATGATTTTAATAACAGTATCAAGATCTGAACCGGTAACGTAGTCCGTCATGCCTTTCCAGAACGTTCCCGATCCGACCGGAGCCGGCATCAAGTCCGAGCCATCGAAGCTGAACGACGTCGCATCGTCGACCATTGCAGCAATCTTCGCGTCCGTCGCGTTCGCGTACCATTCCGGATCAGCGTCACGACCCGGGAACAGTGCGCCGCCGTTCTGCAGCCAGACCTTCAGCGATTCACCGTGCGTAAAGTATTCAAAAGCAGCCTTTACTTCAGGTCGATCATGCCCGACCGCGATACTGTAGATATCGCCGCCGCCAAGGTAAGGACGTCCGAATTCTTCGTCAATCGGCGGGAGGTAGAAAACGTCATAATCTTCGCCCGGAACGAGACCTTCCGGGAAGAAGGCGGTAACGAAGTTCCCGAGCATGTACATCAGACAACCGTCCGTCTCGTAGAAGAGCGGTTTTACCGCTTCGCCGAAGTTGGTCGCGGCAATCGCTTCGCGTCCGCCGTAAACGTAACCGTCGGTGAACCAGATGTCGCCCAAAATTTCCATCGCACGGCGCAGTTCTGGCGAGTCAAACTTCAATTCGCCCTTCGTCCATTTGTTGTAGTTTTCGAGGGAAGTCGTCCGGAGCATGATATTTTCGATCCAGTCCGTCCCCGGCCAACCGGTCGCACCACCCGATTCAATTCCCGCGCACCACGGCGTTTCGCCATCTTCGACCATCTGGTCCGACAGCGCGATCATCTCGTCCCAGGTCGTCGGAATTTCATATCCCGCATCTTCGAAAACGGCAGGACGATAGTAGACCTGCGACTTCGCGTTGAAACGAGCCCAAATCCCCGCCATCATGTCCTTGCCATCCGGACCCGGAGTCATCGCCAGGTCGAGCCACGCCTGCGAATAGTTTTCCTTCAGCCAATCCTCAGAAACGACATCGCGGACCTCAACTAAATAACCGCCCTTCGCTAAGTTTGCCATCAAACCCGGCTGCGGGAAGTCCATAATGTCCGGGGCATTTCCTGATTCGACGCGCATCTGGATCGTCGACTCAAAGTCTTTATTCCCGATATACTTAATATCGATTCCGGTCTTCTCCTCAAATTCCGCGATGGACTCTTCAAAAAGAACCTGATCGGTGTCCATGAACGGACCGTCGAAAACGACTTCCGTCCCCTTGAACTCGCCGTCATAAGCGCGTTCAAGCCACGTTTTTTCCTGAGCCGAAACGGCGATTACCGCGCTAAATACGAGCGCGCACGCCAACAAAACAGATAATGCTTTCTTCATACATGACTCCTTCTAAAAATTTAAACAATCAACATGATTGTTTATCCCATTGTAATACTTCCATTCAAACCGTCGTCCGTTCGATCAGTTCTAAAGGAAGGTTGACCATCTGCGTCACGCTGTCCGGCGATTGAAGCTGTTTTCTTAGCAGCTCAACCGCGACCTGACCGGATTGATCCAGATGTTGACGAATCGTCGTCAATCCTAAATAAGCGGCAAAATCAATATCGTCAAATCCAATCAGCGCTAAATCATCCGGTATCCGAACCCCTGTTTCCCGCGCCGCACGATAAATCCCAATCGCTTGATCATCCGAAAGAGCAAAAATCGCTTCCGGAAAATCGCCGGTTCGGAATACATCGGCGAACAACTTGTATGCATCCTCCGCGTGACAGCGAACGTCGTAGTCATACTTTAAGTTCATCTCAATTCCAGCTTCCGCAAGCCGCTCGGTAAAACCCTGACGTCTTCGTACGTTTGGATTTACGCTAAGATCAAATTGTTTCCTTTCCCCCACGATGCCAAAATTCCGCCGTCCTCGCTTCAAAAAAGCATCCGCTGCCATGCGCCCGCCCGCGTAATCGTCAATTACAACGCTGTTGACGGTTTGGCTGGGATGTTCAACGAAAACAGACTGAACGTCAAAGTCCCGAATCCGAGCAGCCTGCTCTTCAGAGACGCATAGCGAAAGGAAAATCAATCCATCGAGCCGTCGAAATGGAAGCATATCGATAAACCGGTCAAAATGATCCTTTGTATCAACCGAAAAAACTTGAAGTTCGATATTTGGGTCGCCCGCCAAGGCGGACGTGATCCCGCGAAGACGATGCACAAAGGAGCTGTCGGTAAAACGCGGGGAACAGACGCAAATCCGCGTCACGGCCTTATTCTTTCGGAGACGAGCTTCAACGAGCGGTTTATAGCCAAGCGACTGGATCGCACGCTCCACCGTCAGGCGCGTTCCTTCATGCAGCATTTCCGGCCTGTTCATGTAGCGCGATACGGTTGCCGTACTCACCCCTGCGACACGCGATACGTCATATATCGTCGGAACGCGATTCCCCATGATCTCCTCTATGAAATCCTCTTCAATCAAGCGTACAAGTCAGGTTCTTTTCTCTGGATCCGGGGAGCAGGAACACCCCGCTATCAGAGGAAAAAAGTCACCTCCAAAACCGTGTCGGGCAATGGAACTGGTTTCAATGAAACTTCTTTCAATTGAAATTAAATCAGGTTTTTACGACACGTCAAGACTTAAAAGGACATAAAATCAGACAATGTAACATTCATCATGCATTACAGCTGATTTTTGCATTTCCATTTCGATTTCAATTCAGAGCCTTTGTATTCTTTTGTTGGGATGCGCCGCGAACACACCAAATTTGCTCATGTTCCGTGCCATTCTCCCACCGAATTTTCGACCTTTCCGATAAGGCGATCCTTTTTTGATCGAAAGGTCGAACATCTGCGCTATAATGGACCAAAGCGCGGGAAATCGCTCCCGTGACACCCTGAAGCAGAAGGACGCTATTTTTATTGAAAGCCCATGAAATCGAAGCGGCGCTCGACCGCTTTTTACTCTCAATCGAGAAACCGGGACGCTACGTCGGCGGTGAATTTAACTCGGTTCACAAAGATCCAAATACAGATTTAACGCGTGTCGCCCTTGCTTTTCCGGACATCTATGATCTCGGCGTACCCAACCTCGGGCTGGCAATCTTCTATGACTCATTGAACCGTGACCCAGGGATCTGGGCGGAACGGGTCTATGCCCCATGGATTGACATGGAAACCGAGATGCGCGAACGTTCGCTCCCCCTATACACACTCGAATCCAAAACGCCGCTCGCTGAAATGGACGTAATCGGTTTCACGCTTCCCTACGAATCGCTTTGCACGAATCTGCTCAATATGCTCGACCTTGCCGGGCTGCCAGTTAAAGCCGCTGAACGAAACGAGCGCCATCCGCTCATCGTCGCCGGCGGGCACGCGACGTTCAATCCCGAGCCGATGAGCCCGTTTATCGACGCATTCGTGATCGGCGAAGGCGAAGAAGTCTTCCCCGAAATTATCAACATCGTCCGCGGCGCAAAGAAATCGAAAACGCCCCGTTCGGATCTCCTGAACCAGCTGGCGAAAATCGAGGGCGTCTACGTTCCCTCGTTTTATACACCGAAATATAACCTAAACGGGACCCTGATTGCGACCATGCCGAACCGCGACGATCTTCCGCGTAAAATCCGGAAACGTATCGTCCCCATCCTGCCGCCTCCGCCGGAACATTTCGTCGTTCCCTCCATCGATGTCATTCAGAACCGCGTCGCAGTCGAAATCATGCGCGGATGTTCGCGCGGCTGCCGGTTTTGTCATGCGGGCTTCGTGACCCGTCCCGTTCGCGAGCGTTCCGTCGACGTCGTCTTAACTGCGATCGACCGTGCGCTGGACGAAACCGGCTATGAGGAAGTCGCGCTGTTGTCACTTTCGTCGTCAGACTATACGCATATTCAGGAACTGGTCGACCGCCTCCGCGATACCTACGTTGAGCGGAAGCTGAATATCTCGCTGCCCTCGCTCCGGATAGAGTCATTATCGGTCGAAATTTTTGAACGGTTGCGCGGCGGTCGTGCCGGCGGATTCACGCTCGCGCCCGAAGCCGCTTCCGATTCCGTCCGTGCAACGATCAATAAACCCATCAGTCAGGATCAGCTTCTGGAAACGGTCGAAGTCATTTTTAATCGCGGTTACCAGACTATTAAGCTCTACTTCATGATCGGGCTGCCCGGAGAAACCGACGAAGACGTTATGGCGATCGCGGATACCTGCTTGAAAGTCATTAAAATCGGGCGCCGGATTCATGGCAAACGATCGCAACTAAACGTCGGCGTCTCAACATTTGTCCCCAAGCCTCACACACCGTTTGAGTGGTGCGCCGTCGCTGACCCGGAAACAATTCGCCAGCGGCAAGCTATTTTAAAGGAAAAGCTGCGGACGCCCGGCGTGAAGGTCAGTTGGCCCGACGCGAACGCAACGACGTTTGAATCCTGGATGTCCCGCGGTGATCGCCGCATGGGAAATGTCATTTACGATGCCTGGCGAAATGGCGCGAAATTCGACGCTTGGCAGGACCATTTCAAACTCGATGTCTGGCTGTCGGCTTTCGAAGCCAACGGACTTGCACCTGAATTTTACGGCGCGCGCGATCGGGGCGCGGACGAAGTTTTTCCCTGGGATCATATCGATACCGGCGTGACGAAGCGAACCCTCCGCCGGGAATACGAACGGAGTCAACGATTCGAGCTTCGGGACGATTGTCGGAA
>DAOUFB010000198.1:0-1985 GCA_034430135.1 Flexilinea sp.
GCCCGAGACGAAACGCGAACGCTAAAATCATCAGCCATGCCGTCGAAAGGCGGCGGTCGAACTTAACGTAAACCAGCGCGCTGATCAACGCAGCGGGAAGCGACAGCGCCAACGAGGCGAGGAAACCGCGAAGGAAGTCCCCGGGCGAGAAAACCGCCACGAAGATCGACGCCGCCAGCGCCAAAATCAGCGCCGCGATCGTTGGAAATAGCGCGCTGCGTTTCGGTTCCGCCGCAGCTGCACGGGAATTCCCGCGCGAAAGTTCGTTTTCGGATTCTCGGCTCGTTTTCGTTTCCATGGATTTCACCTCATTTCAGCGTCTTTTTTTATTTCAAAGTGAGTTCATGATCCGTTCCGCGCGCTCTTTCCAGGTATAACGCTGAACGTCGCGGAAAGCAGCGTCCGCAAGAGACGCAGCGAATACGGAATCATTCAGGAGACGCGATAACGCCTCACGCCACGATTCGACGTTTTCCGGCTCACAAAAAACCGCACTTGAATCGTTCAGGACTTCGCGGATCACGGGCAGGTTCGACGATAGGATCGGTCGGTGCGCCGCCATGTATTCAAACATTTTCATCGGCGAGCAAATTGCCGCCGAATTACCGCCGCTGCTGCCGGCGATCGACGTTTCATAGGGCATGAGGAGAATGTCGGACGCCGCCTGCGCCAACGGCAGACCGCTTTTAGGGATAAAGCCGGTAAAGGTCACGTTCATAAGCTTCCGCTCCGCCGCGAGCGCACGATATTCGCCAACGCTTTCGGGCGTCCCGCCGAACCAGTAAAACGCCTCATCCGGAAAAGCGGACGCTAAATCGAGGAAAAGCGGAACGCCGCGCCCGGAGTAGAGATGCCCTGAGCAGGAAATGGCCTTTCGGTCGGTCGGAAATCCCATCCGGCGTTTCGCGTCGATCACATCCGGCAACCCGTCATAATCGCGGAGATTAATCCCGTTGGGCGCGATGACGCTCTCGCCGTCTTTTAGCCCCGGGAAACGCGCTTGGAACCGTTTTCGGAGCGCTTCCGTAATGAAAATGAGCCGCTTCGGATGACGGGCGTTCACGAAAATTTCCGCCCATTTTTCACCAAAACGCCCCGTCGGCATGTCATGAACTTCATAAAGAACCGGACGGTTCCCAATCGGAAGCCGCACCGCCATGGCGGCGAGCTGAAGCGTCCAACTATAAAAAACGTCCGCTTTATACGTCAACCCCGCCGCGAGCGCCTTTACACAGAAGTCGAGACGCCGTAATCGGGGTGTAGTTGCGTGCGCCCGGAGCGGGAACGCGTCGCAGGTCAATCCGTATTGGCTGCGCAGCGATTCAAAATCCGGCGTTTGTGTCCCGGGAAATGACAGCGTCAGTTCGTGTCCAGTCTCAGCGAGTCCCTGACACGCCATCAGGACCTGAATCGAATTCGCGGTTTCCGAAGGGATGCGCGATGTCGCGGAGACGGCGATTTTCATTCAGAACCTCCCAATTCAGAACGCGCGGTCATGGATTTAAGCCTCGATAAACCGATCCACGTCATGACCCCGACCGTTCCCGCTAAATACGCCGAGAGAATCGCCGCTTCGGTTGAATACGGAAGCCGCGGGACGAGAACGACGGTCCCGAGCGTTTTCAGCGCCATTCCAATCAGGCTGACCAGCATCGCCTTATCCGCCATTTCAAACGACAGGAGCAGCGTCCGGTTCCAGAAAAGCGTATTCGCCAGCCCGTAGCCAACGAGAAGAATTAAGATCAGCGGAAAAGCGGGGGCAAATTCGGGCGAAAAGATCTGAACCGTGCGTCCGAAAATCGTCAGTCCGTCGAAAAGAACCGGACGTCCGATAACGATCAAGCCCAATGCGCAGGCGATCGTCCATCCGCCGGAAAGGACGGTCGAATGTTTGAGGAGACGCTTGACTTCCGCGAATTTCCGTTCGCCAAAAAGCCGAACCATTTCGGGATACGTCGTGTCAATGAACGGGTTAATCGGAAGCA
>DAOUFB010000199.1:0-4814 GCA_034430135.1 Flexilinea sp.
GCCCCTGGCCGCCGCCCTGATGGCCGCCCTGGCGATGTGGTCATCGGAACAGATCACTTAAGTCAATGAAGGAACGGGTATCGAATTGTCGGACAAACCTCATTATTCACGCTGTCATTATTTTCTGTTGTTTAATATAAATCCATGCTATAATCCCGCTCCTTTTCGTTAAAGACGGAGGTAAAAGGAGAACAAACAGCATGAAATATAAACTGATCGCCTTTGATGTCGATGGAACTCTTTGGGATTATCACGATAACTGTATTCAGCCTTCCTCGCTGGAGGCAATCTATGAAATGAAAGAAAAAGGCGCTTACATTGCGCTCGCGACCGCTCGGACCTACGCAGAACTGAACACGCCCTGTCAGAAGGACGTGAAAGCGGATTATTTCATTACCGCCAGCGGACATAGCATTCTGGATTCCGAGACCCGCTCAATCTACACGGAACGCTTTACTTTTGATCAGACACAGCGGATTCTGGATCTTTGTGTAAAGTATGACGCTGGGCTGATTTTAAAATTCAACAATGTCAAATGTATCTACCGCCGCATGGAAACGATGCGCGGCGTTTTCGGCAATATTGGCATCAGCGCCTGCCCGACGGTTGAATGTGAAATGATGGACTATCACCTGAAAAAGATGCCGATCGGCTTCACCTTTCAGGCAGATCATGACGTGCGTGAAGAGATGATTAAAGAATTAGCCGCCTACCCGACAGATTACCGCGTTGAACCTTACGGCAACGGCTTGACTGCGGATATTTTCCTGCCGAGCGTCAGCAAATTATCCGCGCTGCAAAATCTATGCGTCCGTCTTGGGGTCAAAGCTGAACAGGTGATGACGTTCGGCGACAGCGCCAACGATATCGTGATGACGAAATGGGTCGGCATGGGCGTCGCAATGGGCAATGGACATGATGTTCTGAAAGACGTTGCGGACTATATCTGCGAACCCGGTCACGAAGACGGAATTGCAAAGACCATCCGCAAATTTGCGCTGAGCTAAAATCCCCGATTGTTAGCATGGCGCCGGTCCCGTAGGGAGGCTTCTCCTTCCTGCGGGACCGTTTTTTTATCTTGTCATGACAAAAATGACAAAATGTATGACATTTGACACCCTCTTTTCCCCTTGGCATATTCATTTAATAATATATAATCCCCGGTGACCCGATTCCGGTTGTCAAAGGCAACCGTATTTTGTTCTATATAACATAATTTTGGAGGAAAACTGTATGAAGAAATTTGTCGTTTTATTGGTTGTACTCGCCATCGTGATGAGCAGCATCTTACCGGTCTTCGCTGAAAGTGAAAAGGCTTTCCACCTGGTCAGCTCGTCCAACAGCGGTCTTGGCGACAAGATCGAATACCCCTGGATGAATATGTTCATGCTGGGCGGTTTAACGTGGCGGACCTTGTTCTTTGTTGAACCGGACATGGTCACGATTGGTCCGGACCTGGCGAGCGGTTACGAAGTTTCTGACGACGGTCTGACCTACACCATCGATTTCATCGGCGGTGCTAAATGGTCTGATGGCGAAGAGATCACGCTTGACGATGTTGTTTTCTCCATCAAAGCGAACCTGAAAGCAGCTGCCTCCAACGGTATCTACACCGGCGCGTTCAGCAAAATTGAAGGTGCTACCGAATGGCGCGACGGTGAAGCGGATGACCTCGCCGGTTTAAGCGTTGACGGCAACAAACTGACGATCAAGCTCACCAGCCCGCATAACACCCTGCCGAAAGTCCTCTGCCAGTTCACCATCCTGCCGAAACATATCCTGAAAGATGCGGACCTGCTGGAAATCGAAAACAATGAATTCTGGTCTCATCCGGTCACGAGCGGCATGTACAAAATGGATGAATTCGTCGCCGGTTCTTACTACACCATGGTCCCGAACGAAAATTGGGATGGACCGAAGCCGAAGATCGAAAAGATCGTTGTTAACTTCGTCGCCGACCCGGTCACTGCCGCACAGGCGGGTCTGGTCGACATGACCAACACGAACAACAACGCAGTCATCGCCGAGCTGAACAAGATCCCCGGCATGACCATGTTCCCGGTTGACATCCTCTTCTTCCGCTACTTCCTCGCCAACATTGAAGGCGTCGACGGTAACATGAACCCGGTCATGTCTGACATCCGCGTCCGCCAGGCGATCATGCATGCGATCGACCGCGCTACTCTCGCCGAATCTCTCTTCCCGGGTCTTGCTCATATCGCCAACAGCGGTGTTTCTGCTGACGATCCGGCTTCCATCGGCACCGAATATGCGTATGATCCAGAACTGGCGCATCAGTTGCTGGTTGACGCCGGTTGGGACTTCGACTATACCCTCCGCATCCTGCTGTATTACAGCGACCAGACCTCCCTGGACTTCATGGACGCTATCGTCTACTATCTTGGCGAAATCGGCATGAAGGCTGAATACACCGTCACTTCCAACGGTACGCAGGACCTGTTCCAGACCCGCAACCACGATATTGGCTACAAGGGTCTCTCTGCCTTCGATATTAGCGAATGGTACGGCGAATACAGCTCCACCAACGCCAACTTCCGCATGGTCTTCGGCGGTGATACGGCATTCGATGAATA
This sequence comes from Flexilinea sp., assembly GCA_034430135.1. Classification (GTDB taxonomy): domain Bacteria; phylum Chloroflexota; class Anaerolineae; order Anaerolineales; family Anaerolineaceae; genus Flexilinea. The sequence goes on from DAOUFB010000199.1 coordinate 2,595, forward strand.
CATCAACGCTTATGCCGCAGCCACGACTCAGGAAGAAAAGGACGACGCCCTCGTTGAACTGCAGAAGGTTGAAGAAGAAAAGCTTTATAAGCTGCCGCTCTACACCATCGGCAACAACGTCTTCATCAACACGGATGCCGTCAAGCTGCCGGAAGATATCGTCTTCGGTAATCCGTGGTACAAGACCAATGTCCACTTTGAGGACTGGGAATTGAAATAAAGGTAGGCTAATCTGATATAAACGGGGGTGTGCAATGCAGGAATGGCGCATCCCCGTTCTTTTTAGAGAAAGGAAAGGGGGCACCCCTTGCTTAAATTTATTCTCAAAAAAATCCTTCAGATGATCCCGATGCTGCTGTTTATCAGCTTTTTGATATATGGCGCGCTGCAGCTGACCGGTATCGATCCCGTGAGTTATATTGCGACTCCGGACATGGCAGCCAATCAGGAAAATCTGGACCTTCTCCGTGAACGGCATGGTTTAAACAAACCTTTCCTGGTACGGTATGTCAATTGGACAGAAGAAATTTTACGCGGGAACTTTGGTTACAGTATTACAAACGGCAACTCTATTGGATCCCTGCTGAAACAGCGTCTTCCTGCAACCATTCAGTTAGCGCTTGTTTCCATGGTAGTATCCGCTTTCCTCGGAATAACGATCGGGATCATATCCGCAATCTATCAAAACAGTATTATTGACTACCTCGGGCGCTTTTTCGCCGTGCTCGGGCAGGCAATCCCGCAATTCTTCTTCGGAATCTGTTTGATTCAGCTCTTTTCCATCAAAATGGGCTGGCTCCCGTCCTCGGGACGCTATTCGACTTACGCAACACCGCTTCAGCATTTTATTTTGCCTTGCCTGACGCTGACGCTGTCCCTGACCTCCGTCTTAATGCGTTACTCCCGGAATAATATGTTGGGCGTGCTGAACAGCGATTACATCAAGACAGCGCGTATGAAGGGGATCTCCGAAACCAAGGTTTACGTGAAGCACGCTTTCCGCAACGCTTTGCGTCCTGTACTGGTGATCCTGTGCTTCCGTCTGCCGATGCTGATCAGCGGTTCCGTGGTAATCGAATCGGTTTATAACTGGCCCGGCATCGGTTCCGTAATCACCGACGCCGTCATTGCCGGAGACTATCCGGTCGTTATGGTGACGACGCTGATGGTCGCTGCCGCGATCCTGACCGCAAGCTTCCTCGTTGACGTACTGACGGCGCTGCTCGATCCGCGCGTACGGCTGGGCAGCGGATAAGAAAGGGGGCAGAAAGATGAAACTCGATAAATCGCATGCCTCCAGCATGTTCAAGAAAAATGTAAGAAAGTTTTTACGGAATAAACTCGCAATGATTGGCATGATTGTCATGCTTGTCATTTTGCTGATGTGTGTATTCGCTCCGATCTTTACGTCCTATCGTCCGGATCAACCGGACTTCTCCGCGAGAACCATACCGCCGAGCGCAGGTCATATTTTCGGCACGGATAAACTGGGGCGAGACGTGTTTTCCCGGATCTTGTATGGCGGACGTTATTCGATCCTCATCGGTGTAACCGGCGCTTTCTTCGGTTCTCTGATCGGGGTTGTCTTAGGCGCTATTGCCGGGTATTTTGGCAGGTGGATCGACACCCTGATCGTCCGCACGTCTGAGATCTTCCAGACGGTCCCGAACATGATCCTGATCCTGATCCTCGGGGCGGTATTCGGGCGAAGCATCGGCAACCTGTTGTTCATATTTGCTGTCACCGGCTGGATGACGACCTTCCGTATGGTACGAAACGAATTCATCGCGCTGAAGGGTGAGACCTATGTCCAGGTCTGCGAAGCTTTCGGTATGTCCAAATCGGACATCATGTTCAAGCAGATCCTGCCGAACGTCATGTCACCGGTGATCGTTGCGACGACAGTCAATGTGGCGCATTTCATCCTGTCCGAAGCCGGACTGAGCTTTATCGGCGTCGGCGTTCCTTCCGCGACACCAACCTGGGGCAATATCCTGAACGCGGCAAAGTCGCTGGATGTGATCTCCAACTACTGGTGGCTATGGGTCGTCCCAGGCGTAACCATCACGATCTTCGTGCTGGCCGTCAACTTCTTCGGCGACGGGCTGCGCGATGTTCTTGACCCGAAACAGCAATAAGGAGGCAGAAAATGGAACAGAAAGATATCGTATTAGATGTCCGGAAACTGAACACCTCCTTTGTTTCTGACGGTCAGACCAT
>DAOUFB010000200.1:0-22361 GCA_034430135.1 Flexilinea sp.
GCGTCGATGAGTTCCACGACGGATTCGCCGGTTGCGACGCCGAGGATCGACTGAGCCATGGCGAGGGTAATATGATCACCGGTCGAAGAAATTTGGTCGAGCAGGGAAAGCGCATCTCGCATTGCACCCGTAGACTGACGGGCGATGAGCGTCAGTGCGTCAGGTTCGTAGCTGAATCCTTCGGCTTCACAAATTTTTCCTAAATATGCCGCAATCTCGTTCGTCGGAAACCGGCGAAATTCGTGATGCTGGCAGCGAGAAAGAACCGTTGCGGGAATTTTTTGAAGCTCCGTCGTCGCGAGAATGAACATTGAGTGAGACGGAGGTTCTTCCAGCGTTTTCAAAAGCGCATTAAACGCCGCCGTTGAAAGCATATGAACTTCATCGATGATATAGACTTTCATCTTTCCTTGACCGGGCGCGAAATTGATTTTATCGCGGAGGTCGCGGATATCGTCAACGCCCGTATTTGATGCGGCGTCGATTTCGATAATATCTAAAAAGCGATCAGCAAGAGCTGCCTGGCAGGTCGGACATTCGTCGCAAGGATGTTTCGCGGGGTCAGGGTTGGAGCAATTGACCGCACGTCCAATCATGCGCGCCATCGTCGTTTTCCCAGTTCCGCGCGGTCCCGAGAAAAGATAGGCATGGGAGAGCCGGTTCGATTTAATCGCGTTGCGCATGACGCGGACGATATGCTCCTGTCCGATAAAATCTTCCCAGTGCTGCGGGCGCCAGCGGCGATAAAGCGCTTGAACTGCCATGGATGCGGTCTCCTTTCTACGAATGACTCATCGTTGAGTCCGATTTATTATACCCGAGCCCGATGTTACGGAATGCGGTAGGTGGCTTGGATCTGTCCGGTTGAATCCTTGAGGACGACCGTTTCACCGGACTGCCATCTGGCTTCAGATTGTCCCCAATAGAGTTCGAAAGGCGTCGTGTGACCCGATCGGGTATAGAGTTCAACGAAAACGCCCTTCCGGATCAGTTGAATGTTGGGGAAGGTATAGATATTTTTTTCGGCGTCCTCGATTGTCCAGCCGTCCATGACGACGACGTCATCTGCATTCGATTGAATGCGAACGGTTTCGCTGTTCAGGTCGCCCATTCCATAGACTGATACAACTGAGACAAGCCGATCCCGCGTGACGGGAATAAACGCTTCCGGCGTCGGCGTCCCCGCGTTTAGGACGTCCGCGAGGACCATGCCCGTTGAAACGGCGGTTGGAAGCGCGATCGCGGTCTCGATGGGCTCACGCAGTTGATTGTTGCCCGTGCTAATTCCGAGCGGTTCGATCGGAGCAACGGCGGAGGTTGGGACAGTCTCATCATTGGAGCGCAGAATGGCGTTAACGGAAAAAGGCACTTCACCGCCGCGGATATTTTCCCACCAGTACAGCGTTGCAAGTGCGGCACAAACACTGACGATGATGTTAATTAAAATCATAAGAAAAATTTTTGACGCGGACTTCATACTCTTATTTTAATCCAAAATTCCCAAAATTTTAGCCTTGCGTCCGTGAAAAGCGTTGCGTCCTTTACAATAGAAAGTATGAAATATCTGATTGATGGGCATAATCTCATTCCAAAAGTGGGATTGAAACTTAGCAACCCCGAAGATGAGGCGTACTTGTTAGAACGTTTGCGTGAGTTCGCGCGGCTGACGGGACGATCGCTTGAGGTTTTCTTCGATAAAGGGGCAAACGGGTTCGCGCATGAACAAAAAGTTGGAACGATAAAAGTTCATTTCGTCAGCGGTCAGACAACTGCAGACGAGGTCATCATCAACCGTGTCTCGAAGGCGAAGCGTCCCGAGGAAATTATCGTCGTCTCTTCGGACCGGCATGTCCAGGTTCAGGTAAGGGGCTTTGGCGCACGCGTTACTGCGTCCGAAAAATTTGCTGACGAGATGCAGGCGGTCTTTATAAATCCGCCGAAACGGAAAAATAAAAGCGGCTCGGAAACTCGTCCGGAACCGCTTTTATCGGATCGTGAAATTGACTATTGGGCGGATGTTTTTCGATCTGGACGATCTGAGAAGTATTTGAAATAATTTCGTCCGCTTCAGTTCAAAACGACCAGCGCAATTGAACAAGCAATACGGAATCCGGTCCAGAGCAGCGTCGGAATAAAATATAAACCGGCTTTATGATCAACCAGATAGAGCATGGTAATGACAATCAAACTGACAAGGATATCAGCGATTGCCAAGACAAGGGCACCGACGAGGTTTGCCGACTGAATCAGCATGAAGTACCAGGCGAGAAGCATTCCGGCGAGGATAAAGCTGTTGACGAGAACGTTTTTCCGTCGGTTTATTTGAACGCCATTGAGCGCCGCGATCGCGTTTGAGATCGCTAACGCAGTCAGCGCGATGAGCGAAAATGCTTCCAACTTTGTTTGTGTCGGGAAGAAGCCGGGGAGTACAAGATCGCCGCGGTACAGCCCAATGACATCGGTGCGGATGATTCTCAGGATGATTCCGCCGAAGACGACACTATACAGCGCGAGGAAAATGAAATAGGTCAGAATTGTCCGAAAGCCCGATGAGAAATTCGTATGATTGGAGGGTTGTTTTTGATTCATTCCGTTAAATACTCCTACACTGAATAATGATTTTAGGGTTCATCCGTAAGCCGGATCGATTCGATTCCCGTTTCGCACAGCGCCGTCTCACGCGTCGCTGAATCCGTCACGATGACCGCCTCAGCTTCTATCGACTCAGCGCATGGGGCAAAGTCCGATTCTGAGTAGCGGGAAATTTCGACGATAACACCATTGTCTGCGATGAAAGGCTGACTTTTCGCAAAAGCGACGCACGCCTTGAGGAGTTCGCATAGCGTCGTTTCACTTCCCTGCGCGCCGGCGAGTTCTCTTCGATCCCCATGCGTTACGGGTTCCACAGCGAGGGTGACGATACCGCGTTTGGTCAGCGCACTTGTCTTCCATACGGAGGTCCAGCGATTCCACGGACTATCCGACACGGAAATGATGGCTGGGCGCTGATCTAATGACTGCGCTGAGAGTGGGCGGGAGATCTTCGCCATTAGGTAACGATCCTCGGTCAGTTCGATGAGTATGGTATGAACCAGTGTCTTTCCGCCGTCGCGCTCAAACCAGATGACTCCCGCGGCGAATAGCAGCGCAACCGCGATCAGGACGCGGAGAATTATGCTCCACGCCCTGAACCGTTCCGGTTCCGCAGCCCGATGGATCATCGAACTGTTATTGACTCAATAATTTGATCCAGGTCCGAAAGGCGCGGCGTCCAGCCGTCTTCCGGGAGCGCAGCCCAGTTGTATTCAGCCGGGTTAGGCACTGGCGCGGTTAACATTGAATGCGTAATCGGGAAAAGAACGCTGATGTAATTTGTGCTGTCGGCGGTGATACCCTGAAACGCATATACGAGGTTCGTACCCGTGACGCCGGTCGCCGCATCGTCGAAAGCAGTTAAGAACCGGACACCGACAATACCTTGAGGCGCGAGGGTTTTCTTTTCCGCGCTCATGAGTTGGGTCTTTTCCTGAATCGGCAGCACAGGCAGGTTGCCGGTCAGCGCGGCTATGCCTTGCGTGCTGACGGTGTTGAGGCTGGTATTCAGGTCAACAGCCTTCTGGTAAATCTCGGGGTTGATCGCGTTCAATCCTGAAATTGGGTAGACCGTCATCTCCGGTGAAATCGGATTCGTCGTCCGGAGCTGGTCGAAAACGATTGCGGCGCTTTGAAGTTTCGCGGTCGTCAGCGGCTGCCCATCTGCGGCGCGTTCCGACGTCGGAACGGTCAGGCAGTTAAACGAGGTCAGGTTTGACGGGGCGGTAAAGCCAATTGTCACCATTCCGTTTGAACACTCAACAATGCCGTCTGATTGCGCAAACGCAGCCTGACCCGCGGTCACAACCAGAATTAACGCAATGAAAATGCTTGCGTAAAATTTTCGATTCATTTGTTCCTCCTAAATCTTTTGACTATTGTAACGTAGTTTCGGGGTCATCTTTTGCGTTGATCGGACGAATCATATAGTACGAGCCGTCCATGAAGCCGCGTTTTCGATAATAGCCGCGTGTTCCGATCGCTGCGATGACGGCAATTTTCGTCAGTCCCTTGGCGTGCGCGATGTCCACGGCACGCTCGATCAGCTGTTTCCCAAGTCCGATATGCTGCGCTGCGCCGTCGGATTCTTCCCCGACGCCTAAACTTTGCCCATAGATATGAATTTCACGAATAATCGCCGCCCCCGTTAACTCGTCAATATGGGTTTGCGGATGGTTCGGGTGGGGGAGCGAAAGCCGAAGGTAACCGGCTAATTTATCGTCGGGCGTGACGAATTGGAGAAAGCGTTCTTCCGCGCTTGCGGCTGAGTAGGTGAAATCGACGAGCTGAAGCGTATCTATCTCAACGGTTTGCCCCTTGATTTCGCGGCAACGGATACATTCGCAGCGGGTTCCATTTTCAGCGACTTTTCGTTGAATGTCCTGACGAAGACTGGTCCGTTTATTCCCGGCGACGACGTGATGAGACGGTATATCACGGATGACGCGGTTCACGCGGCAATAAACGGGAATCGTCGGCTTAATCGCGGCGATCAGATCCACAAGTTCCTCGGTCTCGTACGGCGTATAGCGTCCGGCGAGCCATTCTTGATAGAGATCCGCGTTTTCGACGAGCTGGGTCGGATAGATTTTCAGCTCATCCGGGCAAAAGCCCAAACCGCCGCGGTCTGCGGACCAGAGACGCGCGAAATCAGCGATGTCACTTTCTGGTGTTGCGCCTAACAGGTTGGGCATCCAGTGCAAAACGATTTTGAATCCGGCGGCGCGGGCGAGTGCGACGGCGTTGAGTGCGTCTTTTACACTGTGACCTCGTCGATTCAGGTTCAGAATTTTATCGTCCAAACTTTGAATCCCCATTTGAATTTTTGTCACGCCTAACCGCCGCATTTCTTTAAGCTCGTCCGGATTCATCTCGTCCGGACGAGTCTCGACGACGAGACCGACGTTGCGGTGATGTGCGCTTTCGTTGAATCGCTGAGCGGCGGCGAGATCCGGCGAATCCGTTTCATTCATGGCGTCGAAGCAGCGCAAAATGAACCATTCCCGGTAATCTCTCGGGTAGCTTGTCCAGCTGCCCCCAAGAATGAGCAGTTCGATTTTCTCGGTCGGATGCCCCACGGCTTCATAGGCACGAATCCGCGAGGAAACCTGGTCGAACGGATCGAAATCGTTCTGATAGGCACGAGCTGCGCCGGGTTCGTCCGGTAAATAGGACTTCGGCATTCGCCCATCATTCGGACAGAAGATGCAGTTCCCCGGGCAGGGAAATGGGCGTGTCAGCACGGTGACCGTCGTCACGCCGCTCAGCGTCCGCGTCGGTTTCATGCGCAGTTTCAGGAGAAGATCGCTGTCTTCGGCAAGTTCGCCAGCAGCAACCCGCGCACGGTAAACTTTTAGGAGCGTTGATTTTGAAATATGTCCCTGTTTGGGAATGGGGTGGCTGCGGATGGCTTTGAAAACGTCGGCGCCCGCGATGATTTCGGATAAGATCGTTCCGGCGATTGCGAGCGTTTCCGGTGTATCAACTTTCGCTGCCTCCCGTTTTTCAAAGTCGGGCAATTTCGCCCGTCCGTAGGTTGATTCGATGTTTTCTTGCATGATCTTTACTGATAAGGATTTATTGGATGACCGTTTCGGCGAAGATCCTTTCGAGAAGATCGCTTCGTTCTTCCTGGGTCATCCAGTCGTTTTGCGCCAGGTTGATAAATTTGATTGTCGCGATTTCAACGCCAAGGAGACGGTTATCATAGAAAACGTAGCGGTCGATCGTGGCTTCCGTCGTCTCAGGAAGAAAGTAAGCCTGGTCAAAAAAGAGATTGCCGAGCCCGTAATGGATGACGCGGTCAGCGGAAAGATTGAATGCCATTGGCATGTGCGACTGACTTCCGGAGACGATCACGGCGCCCGCGTCGGCGAGCCGCCCGTATTCGTCCATCATCTGATCATTCGGCTTGACCTTATAGTACTCGATGTGCTGCAGCGTGACAATGACCTGATAGCCTTGATCCTTAAGGCTGCGTATTTTTTGTTCCATGAGCGGATAGTCGCAATGCGCTGCGCCGGGCTTCGTTGCGGATGCAGCGGCGTAACCCTCTTCCTTGCCGTTGCAGCCGAGGAAGGCAAACCGGTTGCCGTTATGCTCAAGCAGGACAGGTTCTTGTGCCTCTGCGAGCGTCCTGCCGCCGCCATACGTGGGCAGGTTTTCCCGTTCATAGAGGTTCATTGTGAAATCAACGGCTTCATCCCCGAAATCCTGAAAATGGTCGCCGTCGATTTCGACGACACTCGTGTCAATCGCCTTAAGCAGCTCGATATACTTTTCCTTTGAGCAGAAAACAAGCTGATCCAGCTGCTCGTGGGTTTGTTGACAGATAGGCGCGAAAGGAACTTCGTTATTAATATGGAGAATATCGGCGGAACGTAGATAGTCGCCGGTATATACGGCGGGAAACTCCGGGCCGAATCCGTCCATATAGGATGAAACGGCGCGGACGAGGGCTGTCACGCCGGTCAGCATGACGTCGCTAATTTTTTCCGGCTGGTAGTTCGCGAATCGTTCGTTTTCGTCCGAATTGGGGGAGTCCGACGCTTTCTCCTGCGGACGGACGAGCGGCCACTCCTGCGCATGGAGCATGAAATCTTTATCAAACGGACTGACTCCGTCGATAGCGATGACTTTTAGGCGGGGATCGAGTTTGTCGAATGGGAGGATGATCCAGCGTCCCGTTCGGACGGCTGCCTGAATCGACGCTTCGATGGTTGCGTAGTGGACCACGCGCGATTCGAATTGATCGATGGAAAAATCTATAAGGAGGGATTCTTCGCTTTCCGCGCCTTCAAACGCGAGAATCATCGTTCTTTCCGGAATTGCGGTTGGGTCGAACGAGCGGAGTGCGGTGAGCGAGATCGAATCCGTGACGGTCGTGAATGGGGCGGCGAGGACGTAAAGTTGATTCCCCTGAGGTGATTGTGCATATCCCTGCGCCGCAAAAAGAAAAAGCATTGCCACGGCGAAGAAAAGAAAATTTTGAATTGATGAATTTCGTTTTTGCATGACGTTGATTATAAATCCATAGCTGCGTCGGTGATTGATAAATTTGAAAAGTAAGACAGAGCTCGACTATAATTTCAGTTGTGAAAAAGCTTTTTCGATGGTTTTGGTTTTTGATCTCTGCCGAGGCGGTCAGCGGCGGCGTTTTTGTTTTGGGATTTGGCGCGCGCTCCGAACATGGCGTTTTTTTGGGATTATCGTATATACGCCTGACGTTGGCTCTGGCGTTTTTCGTCGCCGCCATCTTCGCGCTGAGTCGCTCGCACGCGCGGTCGTTCCGGCTTGAAGCAGGTCATCTTGGACGCATTGGGCTTTGGCTTGGCTGGGCGCTAACCGGAATCTTTCTCTTCTTCGCGTCGCCTTACGCTCGCGGTGTCAATTATGAGGCGATTTTTTTACGGCTGATGCCCTGGCTGATTTTCCTTTCTGTCTTCGCGGTTCAATCGGTTGTTGCCGCTGGGATTCTTCACGGGTCGTTTCGTTCGCTTTATCAACGCTGGCATGGACGAGAAACATGGCTGACTTTTTTATTGACGCTTATTTTTTTCGTCGGGCTGCGCGCGGTTGCGCTCCGAAGCGGACTTGGACTTTCGATTTTATCTGGAACGTTTTACCGTCAAGGCGTTTCCCTTTTGGAAGGACCGCTTGCGCTCGGGATATGGGGGCTGTTCCCGTTTATGGCGCTCGCCGCCGAAATTGGACGATCTGAAGCTGGAAAACGTTTCACTGCGGCTCATCCACGGCTGATCCGGCGGGTTTCGTTCCTCTTAATCTGGTTGATCGCGGCGTGGATTTGGGTCAGCGTTCCGTTTGAAGGACGATCCTATTTCGTGCCGGCGCTGCGCCCGCCGAATTTCAATTTTTACCCGTCCTCCGATGCGGAGAATTATGATTTGTTGGCGTGGAGCGTCCTGCTTGGGAATGGCTTCCGAAATGGAATGACGGTGGTTCGTCCGCTGTATATCGTTTTTTTGTCCGCGCTTCATTGGATCGCCGGTACGGATTATCTTGACCTAACGACCCTTCAGATGATCGTACTGGCGCTGATCCCGGCGTTGATTTTTCGATTGGGCCGGGTTTTGCGGTTACGTTGGGGCGGGCTGCTGGGTGCGGTTTGGGTCATCGCGCGTGAGGCGACCGCGATTCGATTAACCCCGTTGATCCAAGTTTCAAATAGCCGCTTACTCATGAGCGAGCTGCCGATGATGCTGATGATTCTCTGGTTGGCGAACGTGAGCGTTTCATGGATGGGTCAGCTGTATGACGATGGAAAGGCGCGGCGGTCGACGGTGATTCTCGGCGGCGTTGCAGCGGGTATGGGAATCCTCGTTCGGACACAGTCGTTTGTCCTCGTCCCCGCGCTGGTTGGTTTGGCGCTGGTAGTTGGATATAGGCGGTTTGGCTGGAAACTGTTTCGATCGCTGACTTCCCTCCGTGAACTGCGGATTGGTTTGTTTTGCTTGTCTGTCCTTTTGACCGTTGCTCCATGGTTCGTTTATAACTTTGCTTTTCCGAATACAACCGTCCGCTCGGATGCGAGCGAAAGCGCATACCTGAATCGGCTATACGCCCGGGCTGCGGGCGAACCCTATGATGCGGACGTTTCAATCTTTTCGCTCGTCCGTGACCACCCAGCGGAAATTAGCGCTGAAATCGCGGGTCACCTGTTTAATAATCTTCTTTCGCCGGTTCTCGTTCTTCCGTTCCGAACGGATCCGATTGATGAGCCGGAACAAGTCTTTTTTGACCGGACAAACTTCTGGTATCGAGAATCGTCACGCGGCATCTTATCCGCTCATCCTTGGGCATGGTTGGCGGTTTCTATTTTGTTGGCGTTAGGAAGCGCAGAGGCGGTTCGGCGAGGGAACGTGCGGATCGCCGTGCCCTGGACAATCGCGGGTACTTATCTTATTGGCTGCGCATTGGCGATGAATTCCGGGTTTCGGTTCATCCTGCCGGTTGATTGGATTGTGCTGTTCGGGGTGGGACTTGGCGTGGAGACTGTCTTCGCAATCGCGCTCGACATAGGAACGCCCGCTCCGGTTGAATCCGATACGCAGCGTGAATCGGACGTAATTCCTGAACGGAATGAATTTGGTCGGATTGTCTGCTCAACGGTGCTCCTGCTGTTGATTGCGCTGCTATTGCCGATTCTTGACGTTCCGGGTCTCGCGCCGAAGAAAACCGCGAGCCAGCTGGAACTTTTTTCTCAATGGAAATCGCTTCAGCATTCGTCGTCGCTGGTTCATGACCTGCCTGATCTGGAAGAAGATGTCCGCGGGGGAAGGCTGGAACTGGTTCGAGGAACGGCGCTTTATCCGCGGATTTATCTGAGCATGGATGGTGACGCGGACGGCGTTTCATCGATCAAACGCGGGAAGCCGTATCCGCGCCTGGTTTGGATGATGTTGACGGACAACGGGCGCGTTCTGACGGTTGGACTTCCGTTGAATTGTCGTGAGACCATAGATGCACTTGACGATCCGGCGGAAATTCTGGTCTTAGGGAAACGGGAGGATGATTATTTCGCTGCGATAACGGTTGATTCGGTGGGCAATGAGCAGGTAAATTCCTATGCTTTTGAATCGGCATTGTGGTTGAATGAGTTGCCTGAGGTTGGAAAATGAAGACGCTGCGCGAAGTTTTACGCCGGTTGGAACGGAATAGTCTTGATCGATTAGCGGCACGTTGGGACGTTCGTGACGCGAAAACTTTTCCGACTGCGACCGAACTGATCGATCGCCTTGCCCCGAAAATACTGAATTCGGATCGACTGCGCGAACGGTTTGAGAATGCCCCTGCTGGTACAGATGAAGTGCTTTCCGTGATATTACGGGCAGAGGGTCGTTTTCCGACGAGTGCGCTGCGTTCCGACGCGGCGGAATTTTTGACCGAGATGGGGATTCTCTATACCTCGTATGAAACGACGGAGAGCGGAATTGATGAGTTTTTTTTCATCCCAAGCGATTTGCGTCCTTTTTTTGATGCGAAACCGGTTGAAAATGGCAGTGTTGGAGATTTTATTCAGGTTCGCCCTGCCTCTCCGAGCGAGACAGCGAAGGTGGTGCTTGCCAGATGCGATTTTTATGATGTGGTGATCTTGACGCTGGCGTCAGCGCGTGTCCCGAAGCCGATGGAGCTTGTCTCGGATGCCTACGGCGAATCACGGCAGCTTCTCGCAGCGCGGACCGCGATTGCCGCAAAAATTCTCGGTTCACCGGATGAACCGACCGGAGAGGCGATACAGGAATTTCTGACGGCGTATCCGGGACAGTCGTTAAATCGATTGATTCGGGCGTGGGTTGATGATTCAACGGTTGATGAAGTCCGAGATTCTGGCTTGTTTGATATTGATACACATTTTGACACACGAATTTCAGCGCTGCGCACGAACGTGCTTTCGATGTTACGGCGCGTCGAGTCGAATGGCTGGGTTTCGTATCGCTCGTTTCTAACGACGATCCGCAGCATTGAGCCGGATTTCTTTCGCGATTTACGCCTGACGCCGCAGTGGATGATTTCGCGGAAACTGACCGGCGACGGGAGCGGCTGGGACGCGGTCGAGGGGACGGTTTTACGTTTGCTGCTGACTGGCGCGTTGCATGACTTCGGGATCATCGATATCGCGGCGCCGGCTTCGGATTCACTTCGAGCTCAGTCGGACGGTTCGGATTTTTCCGCTTTCCGAATTTCGCTTTTTGGTCGGCGGATTTTGAACCGCTTTGGCGGAGAAGATGTTCCTGAGACGACGACGCGGGTTGAAACGGCGTCGGTCGGAGTTGATGGACGAATCCTGATCCCGGCGCGGGTTCAGCCCGTTATCCGCTATCATTTGGCTCGCTACTGCGATTGGGAGGAGCTGCAAACGGATCGCTGGACGTTTCGCCTGACCCCGTCGTCGCTTCGGCTCGCGAAGGAGAATGGGCTTAAAGTTTCCGGGCTCATCTCTCTATTGCGGCGATCGCTCGGGAACACCGTGCCGGGAATGCTTTTGAACGCGATTGAAACATGGGATAAAAACGAGACGGAAGTTGAAATCGAGGAAGCCATCCTCGTGCGCGACCGAAGTGAGAAGCGAATTGACGCAGTGCTTTCGTCGAAAGATTGTGCACGGTATATCGTCGCTCGGTTGAATCCAACGACGCTGATGATTTCGGCGAAAGGGATTAAGGCGATTCGCCGTAAAATGGCGGAGTTGGGCGTCCTGACCGAAGTCAATCTCTCAGACGAACGTGAAATAAATGTAGAAAAAGAAAATAAATAGAGGTAAAAATAATATGGATGAGAAAGAATCGAAACAAGCCGTATGGGCGCTCAGTACGTCGAATCCTGAGATAGCGGAAAAGTTGAAGAAAATTTTGCGCTCGGTAGAGGATCCTGAGCTTGGATACAATGTTATTGAATTAGGACTGATCCGCGATGTAGTGTTGACAGATGAAAGCCTGAGGATTACGATGATCCTGACGACGCCATTTTGTCCCTATGCGGGGGAAATGGTCGAAAATGTGCGTCTTGCTGCGGCGCATGCGTCGGAAGCTCAAGTCTTTGTTGATTTGCGCTTTGACCCATGGGATCCAGCAATGATGGAAGAGGGACTCGATTTTGATTGGGGATTATTTTAAGGAGACGGTATGGGGCATTGGCTTGATACAGCGATTTTTTATGAGATTTATCCGCAGAGTTTTATGGATTCGAATGGCGACGGGATCGGCGATTTCAAGGGAATTCTCTCGCGGCTGGATTATATTCAGTCGCTGGGCTGCAACGCGATTTGGATGAATCCCTGTTTTGACTCGCCATTCAACGACGCCGGATACGACGTTGCGAATTATTATAAATCTGCGCCGCGTTACGGAACGAATCAGGATTTGGTTGATTTGTTTACTGCGGTTCATGCGCGCGGAATGCATATTCTTTTGGATCTTGTCCCGGGGCATACATCCGATAAGCACCCATGGTTTCAGGCGTCCCTTAATCCGGAACGGAACGAATTCAGTGATCGCTATATCTGGACTGAGGACGTTTTTGACGGCATGACGGATGCGGCTGATCCGCAAATCCGCGGGTGGCTGCGCGGAGTTTCCGATCGCGAAGGCGCTTGCGCTTTGAACTTTTTTACGTCACAACCCGCTTTGAATTATGGCTACGCAGTTCAGGAGAGAACGTGGCAGCAGTCGCCCAATGATGCAGGTCCGCGCGCGACGGTCGAAGCGATTAAAGACGTCATGCGCTTCTGGCTGGGATTAGGCTGTGACGGATTTCGCGTAGATATGGCGTTTTCTTTGGTAAAGTCTGATCCGGATCATGAAGCAACGATTGGTTTATGGCGCGAATTTCGGGATATGTTGGATCGAGAATACCCTGAGGCTGTCATGATCTCCGAATGGGGAAATCCGGGCGAAGCGCTGCGCGCCGGGTTTCATATGGATTTCCTGCTTCATTTTGGGGATTCCCATTATACCGATTTGTTCCGTGCGGAGCATCCTTATTTCAGTTCAAGCGGCAGGGGAAGCATGCGCGCGTTCGTTGAAACGTACCAGCGTTATTACGATGCAGTCAATCAACGGGGGCTGATTTGCATCCCGTCAGGAAATCATGATATGTCGCGAATTGCGTATCACTTGAGCGAGGAGGAGCGGAAAATTGCGTTTCTCTTCCTGCTGACGATGCCCGGTGCACCGTTTATTTATTATGGCGACGAAATTGGAATGCGTTACCTTCCTGGGCTGCGATCGGTTGAAGGCGGTTTCACTCGAACGGGTTCGCGCTCGCCGATGCAATGGACAAATGGGACGAACGCTGGTTTTTCGACCGCGCCGAAAGAGGATTTATATATCCAAATCGATCCCGAACCGGATCGACCTAACGTCGCGGATCAGGGGGCGGATCCGGATTCATTTTTGAATTTTGTTCGGAAACTGATTGATTTACGCCGTTCTCATGAGGCGTTGGGAACGAATGGGGCGATAGAGTGGATCCTGCCTGAGACGGGTGAATTTCCGTTGGCGTATCTTCGCGGCGGAAAAATATTGGTAATTTTGAATCCAAATTCGGAAAGCTGTATATTTGAAAGTAACCGTCCGCTGGACGAGGCGATCTTCTCGATAGGAAAAGTCGCGATTCATGGATTACGGGTTGAACTCAGCGGTTCGAGCGGAGTTGTGATCCGCCTGCGGTGAAGTTGGTTCTGGGACTGTTCCATTGGCAGTCCCAGACCGGTTTTAAAATCAGATCCCTATTTAAATCCCTTTCCCTGCGTGAATACGGGCGGCCAGTATTCCATCGGTTTTTTACCGGACTTTATTTTGAAATCACAGTAGTCACCGTCCTTAAAGCAGGTATGTTCACGGTAAAGCGATACCCCGAAAACGCCTAACGTCACATAGTCCAAATTGCAGAGATAAGGCATGTATTCCTCATAGCCGTACTGCTTTGCAAAATTCGCCAACGGACAGGAAGTCATGTGAAAGCTGAAATCGTAGCCTTCTTCGGGCGGGATCTGCGTCTTCATTTCAAAACTGCCGGGGTTTTTCGCTGCATTAACCGTATTAATCGCCTCGTTTTTGATAAAGATTTTATTTAGGAGCTTCGTGTTCTTACTTAGCTTGCTCATAATTTTTCGAATAAACGTAGGTATTTTCAACGCCATACGCTCAAAGCTGAGCACCATGAGATGACCGGCTTCTTCCGTTGTACAGCCGTACTTTTTCAGTACCTCTCCCATAGCGACGAATGAGTAGGCTCCCGTTAAGTTACTTGTGCCGCGGACATTCTTTCCGCCGATGTACGGGAACCGTTCAAGCAGTTCCGTTTCGTAACAGGTCCATATCTCGTCAAACAGTTCCTCGTATTTCTTTCCACTTGCTTCCTCCAACTCGGAAGAAATCAGGGAAAGCATCTTATTCATCTCTTTTTTCAGCTTTTTTTTATTTTCGAAATAATAGGTGTGCACGGTTCAGCTCCTTTTTATTTGTCTGATTCTGTTCTTCAAAGTGAATATCCGTTCCGCTTTCTTTTCCAACTTTAATCAATCGAGTGATTGTCATGTCAGTTAGTCTTAGCTTACCACAAAAGACAGGGTGTACCTGTAAGAATGTTATTCACGAGACGTTATGCATCTATTTCAATTTTCTATGAAATTAAAAGAAGTTGAAATGCAGACTACTGCCAGTCAATTTTCTCGGAAAATTGGCGGAATATGCTAAAATTGGACGTGTAGTGGGAAATACGTTGTCGTCAGACAACAAATAGAAAAATTTACAGGAAGGTATATCAAGGTAATGGGGAAGAAGATTTTAATCAATGATTTAACGTTGCGCGACGGTCATCAGTCTTTATCCGCAACGCGAATGTCGACGGAACAGTGTATGCGCGTGCTTCCGATTATTAAGGATGCCGGATACAACAATTTCGAACTTTGGGGCGGCGCGACGCTTGACGCCATGATTCGTTTCACCAAAGACGATCCCTGGGAACGGCTTGAGAAATTCCGCGACTGCCTCGGCGGCGGCGAACGTATCCAATCGCTTCTCCGTGGGCAGAACCTTTTCGCCTACAACCCGTATCCGGACGATCTCCTGATCGCGTTCATTCGTCAGTCGGTTGAATCAGGCTCCGGCAACATGCGGATTTTCGACGCGCTGAACGATATCCGCAACTTGCGCATGGCGATCCTTGCGACGAAGGCTTATGGCGGCAAGGTTGAAGCGGCTATGTCTTACACGACGAGCCCGGTTCATACGACTGCGTATTTTGTCGACTATGGAAAGCGCCTATTGGCTGAAGGCGTTGACCGCATCGCGATTAAGGACATGGCAGGGTTGCTCCATCCGAAGGATGCCGTTGTTCTTTTCGAAGCGCTCCGCAAGGAAATTAATATTCCGATCGTGCTTCACACGCATTCGACGACCGGCGTTTCCCTCGTCAATCTGGCGCTCGCGATCAAGTATGGTATTGACCAAATTGATACCTGCATTTCCCCGTTCGCCGGCGGTTCGTCGCATTCACCGGTTGAGGTCATCGCAATTATCGCGGAACGCATGGGCTATGAACATGGTCTCGATAAGGCGAAGATTGAAAAGGCTCAGGATGTCCTCCGTGAGATTTTCGTTGAGCTGAAACCGTCGACGCCGTCGTTCGATAAAGGCTGGCACAAGCCAGTTCGCTTTGCTGATGTTCCGGTTGATAAAGTTGATAAATTCGTTGAAGCGGTCATGAAGACGCCGGAAGACTTGACGACCGCGATCAATCTGGGACGTGAGATTATGGCGGACCTTGATTATCCGAAATACGATGACCGAATTTTCGAATCTCAGATTCCGGGCGGCATGCTCTCCAACCTTCAGAACCAACTCAAGGGAATGGGCGTTCCTGCGGAAAAATTTGATGACGTCATGGCGGAAATTCCGTCCGTTCGTGCTGACGCGGGTTATGTTCCGCTCGTGACCCCGACTTCCCAGATCGTGGGCGTTCAGGCGGCGTATAACGTCTTGACTGGTTCGCGTTACGCTTTCACGTCCAACGAATTCCAGATGATTCTCAAGGGTGAGTTTGGAAAGACTCCGGCTCCGTGCAATCCTAAAGTTGTCGAGGAAATCCTTGGCGATGATGTCGAAGTTATGAAGTATCGCCCTGCTTCCTACTTGATGCCGGTGTTGGAAGATAAATACGATCTCCCGTTTGTAAAGTCCCATAAAGACTTATTGCTGCACCTTGTTTTCGGCGCCGCGGCAGATAACTATCTTAAGGAACGATAATCAGCGATTGTTTATCTGATGAATAAAAGCTCGGGCTGCCCGAGCTTTTTTATTGTTTATGCATTATTGATCCATTCTATGACCCGAGCTCAAATTATCTCCTATCGGGTAAAATTAAGCCGTTGGAGATCGTTGGAAAAGGACGTCAAGATGAACTCAGTGACTCAAGCGCAAAGCGATTTTAACCAGGCATACTCAAAAGCTGGATGGCAGCGGATTTTTAGCGCGTTGACAGGCAAGAATTATGATTTAGTGGATTATAACGAGGTGCGGAAACGCCTCTCGAACGCATATAACATTCCGGTAACGAAAGAAATTCCGATTAAGTCAATCGTTGGGACCGTTTCCCGAAACCAGGATTTTACGAGAACTTTTCTCCCTAAACTCATCAGCGATGAGCACCGATGGGTCAACGTCAAGCTGGCGAATGAATCTCCGGAGGGTGTTCCTCCGATTGATGTTTATCAAATTGGCGAAATTTATTTTGTTTTAGATGGTCATCACCGTGTTTCGGTCATGAAAACTATCGGCGCTGAGTACATCATGGCAAACGTCCGGGTCATTAATACGGAAGTTCCATTGCTGCCAACCGACTCTGTCGATGAAATCATTGTCAAAACCGAACGTCAATCGTTCCTGGATCGAACCCGGATCAATGAGCTCGTTCCGGATAACTCGATTCGTCTTCGATTAGCCGGTCAGTACCCGCTGTTGTATGAGCATATCCAGGTGCATAAATACTTTATGGGGCTGGATCAGAAGCGGGATGTTAAGGATGACGAGGCTGTAAAGGACTGGTACGAGAACGTGTATCTTCCCGTCGTCAGCTCGATCCGTCAGATGAAACTCCTCGACGGTTTTCCAGGGAAAACGGAAACGGAATTATATCTCTGGCTTGAGGACAATAAGGCCGCGCTCAGCGAAGAATACGGCGGACGGATACGAAATACGGCGTTGGCCTGGAAGCTTAATAACGATTTTGGGAGCGGAAAGCGATCCCCGCTATTCCGAGCGCTTCGGCGTTTATCGATGTTTTTTACGTCGGATCTTTCCGATTGGGGGGTCAAGACGGGCGATTGGCGCAAGGAAATTTTAAATGGGGCGGATGACTATATCGAACGTGTCATGATTAGCGTCGTTGACCTGGATCGCGACCGTGAATTTCTTGAATCCGCGATACGGTTCTCGAAAATTTACGACGCATGGGTGGGGGTTGTCCATGTCGTCCCGACTGCCGCTGACGTTGAAACGCCGCGTATGAATGAGTTCCGCGCCGGGGTTGAGAAAATGCTTTCCGACGCGGGGGTAAGCGGGAAGTTCGTCGTTCTGCATGGGAACGTCATTCGAAATTTATCGGAACGTGCTTTTTGGAGCGACATGGCATTTTTCAAGATGAATTTTCGTCCGGGTATGCGGAAACATACGTGGAACGACGTCATCGTCAATATCCCAAGTTTGATCTGTATTACGCCGGATCGCCTCCCCGAGAGGGTTTATCATATCGTTTTGGCATTTTCTTCGACTGAAAAAGCCCGCGAAGCGATGTATTTTGCGGAGGCGATTGCGCTGACTTCGAACGCGGAAGTTACCGTGGTGATCTCCGGAAGGAATGCCTGTAAACGTGATGCGGCGTTATCGGAAGCGACGAACTTTTTCGCTGGAAAAGACCTTCACGTAAATTATCGAAGTCAGGAACGCCTTCCCGGAGAGGTGATTTTGAGCGTCGCAGAAGAGACCCATGCGGATTTAATCCTTATGGGCGGGTATTCAAATTCGTTCATTAAGCGAATTTTCCGGTCGAGTACGGTTGAGGCGGTTCTATCAAAAACGACGGTTCCGGTCATTTTATGTAAATAAGGAGACCGCTCAAAAAAACTCGATATTTCGACCACACATTCCCCGGGAGAAACTTTTCCAGTTCCCTGCTCAACTTTGTTCAGGGACGCAAGCTGAACTTCGTTTCTCTCGGGGACGCGCCCGCGCATCCAATGGACCGAAGAGCGTTCAATGGATTTTGACTATTTAAGTAAGGTGAATATTATCCTATTCTAAATTGATATTTATAATATTCACATTCGTGTTGACTTTTATTTCTTTTCCCCCTGCTACGGCTCTCTCCGCCAGCGCCATCGCGCCGCAAGCTCCGGCATGGTTTCCGAGCGCGGGCGGTACGATATACTCATCGATGTGCTCCGTGATCATCGGATGAAGGACGTATCCGTTCAGAATTCGCAGAACTTCGCTTCGAATTTTGGGGAACAAATGCTTTTGACCCATGACGCCGCCGCCAAGAACGATTTTTTCGGGCGAAATCTGCAAAATCTGGTTGACGCAGGCTTGAGCAATGTAATTTGCGAACGTGTCCCAAAATGGATGATCTTCGCCCAGCTCATAACCGGGCTTTCCGAAACGATCATGGATGGACGGACCGCAGCATAAACCTTCCAGGCAATTGCCATGGAAAGGGCAATGCCCTGCGTAAGGATCGCGATCAATGTCCTGACGGATCAGGACGTGACCTGCCTCCGGATGAACCAGCCCATGAACCGGCTCTCCGTCGATGACAACTCCAGCTCCAACACCCGTCCCAATCGTGTAGTAGACGAGGGATTTTACGTTCGTTGGATTACCCCAAATGTATTCCGCGAGCGCCGCACCGTTCACGTCCGTATCGAATCCGATTTTTAGTCCGAACGCGTCTTTAAGTGCGCCAACGATGTTGGTGTTCATCCAGCCGGGTTTGGGTGTGCTGGTGATATATCCATACGTTGGCGAGGATTCGTTTAAATCGATTGGTCCGAAACAGCTGATCCCCAGCGCTTCCAACGGATATTTTTGTTGCTTTTCCTCAAAGAACGCAATTGTCCGCGCGATTGTCTCTTCGGGCGTTGTCGTTGGAAAACGTTCTTCCTCGAAATAGTGTTCCGGGTCGGCAATTATCGAACAGACAAACTTTGTTCCGCCAGCTTCAATGGCTCCGTAGTATTTCATGAGTTTTCTCCTTTGGTTAGTTGACTGTGTTGATGGGTGATCCCGCGATGAATTTCGCGAGATTATCAGCCGCGATTTCGAGTAAACGACGGCGCGTATCGAGTGGAGTCCAGGCGACATGCGGGGTTATGATGCAGTTTTTGGCATGGAGCAGCGGGTTATCCGGCAGGATAGGCTCAATGGAGACGACATCCACCGCTGCACAGCGGATTTTCCCGCCGTTAAGGGCGTCGGCAACATCCTGTTCATTCAATATGGGTCCGCGACTGGCGTTGATAAGAATTACCCCATTTTTCATCTTTGCAATGCGTTCTTTATTTATGAATCCCACGAGCTCAGGGGTCAACGCGGCGTTCAGGGAGATGAAGTCAGATTGGCTTAGAAGCTCATCAATCGGAACGTAACGCGCGATGGCGCGTCCTTCGTCTGACTCAGAGCGATTCGTCGCTAAAACGTTCATTCCGTAGGCGCGCGCGATGCGTCCGACGGCTTTCCCAATCCGACCGAAGCCGAAAATCCCCAACGTTTTCCCGCTCAGTTCGATTAGTGGGCTATCCAGCTGAAAGGTGAAATCTTTCGCGGTCTGCCATTTGCCCTCGTGAACGAGCGCATTATATTCGCCGACCCGGTTCGAGGCTTCGAGAAGAAGCGCGAAAGCGTGCTGCGCTGTGGCTTCTGTCCCATAGCAGGGAATGTTGGTCACCGTGATACCATGCTCATTTGCGGCTGCGATGTCAACAACGTTGAAGCCGGTCGCGAGGACGCCGATATATCTTAAGTTCGGCGCGGCGTCGATAATCTCACGAGAGAGAATCGTTTTGTTGGTCAGGACGGCTTCCGCGACGCCGATTCGCTGAATCGTTTCAGCGGGGTTTTTGTTGTCGGTTCGGTCATAAACCGAGACATCGCCGAGTGCTTCGATACCGTCCCAACTGAGATCCCCTGAGTTGGACGTATAACCATCTAAGATGACAATTTTCATGGGCTAATCCTTTCGCAGTCGCGTTGCTTGCTGTCAATTGTACCAAGAATAAGGTGTGACATGAAGGCGAGTGCCTCCTTCATTCGTGTAAAAATTCTTCCGTCATCTGAATAAAAAAATCGGATGACCATGGCTCGAGAGCAGAAGGACTTTGGATAAAAGGTAAAACATCCTTTTTTGCCTGCTCGAACGACAGTTTGCAAAATCGATTGAATAGCAATTCTTTCAGTTTCGGCATCGACAAATTCTCATTCGGAAGAAGATCTTCAGATTCGATCATTCGTTCCCGCAGATGCGGCAAGTTCACGGGTACATTATTCGAAAGATAAAATAGATAATCATACAAGTCGCGCCCTTTTGTTCGGCTTTTCCATGAACGGCAAAGAACCGCATGAAGTTTTCCAGCGAAAAGGGAAGGAAGATCGTACAATCGTACTTCGTGCGGGGCAGGAATTAATCGATATTTCCGTTCAAATCCTGCGAATTTAGGGGGGGCAACATCGACTTCGAATTTGATTTTAACTGTCTCTTCGTGGTGGATTTTAAGACCAGTGCGGTCATTTGGGTAAAAGATGAGAAAAAGTTCTTTTGTATTTGCCTTAATAAAACCTGATTTGATGTGACTATCATGGACTTTGTTTTTCTCTTCAACCCTTATATTTATCCCAAAAGAATTTACTTCGGATTCCAAAATCGGGAAAAAATCACGAAGATTAAAATCTGGATTAACAGAATCCAGCGAAAAATCAAGATCTTCGGAAAATCGATCTAATTCATAAAAAATCCGAAGCGCCGTTCCGCCGTAAAACGCAGCTTCGCTGAAAAAACCTGCTCTCGATAGTCCATAGAGTGCAAGTTCCTGGATCACTTCTTTCATCGCGTTTTTTTGATCAGATAATTTACCGGCAGGGTATTTGTTTATCATATTCTGCAATGTATTCATTGTTGACATCCTTTCTGAATCCAGGAAGCGAGTTTTTGAAGGTTTCTTGACCGATAAAGCGGGCAGAGGCTTTCAAACATCGAGAGATTCAAATTTTCGAAATCGTCGGGTTCAATCCTCAGATCTTCGTAAAGAAGCGATGGTATCTCTCGTTCGCTTGAAAGAACCGCCATGGTGTATATTTGATCGCATATTGCTTTTTCCGGCGAGGCAATTCGGAAGTAGTATTCACCTTCCTTGCGAAGTTCGATCGCATATGGGAAAGCTTTCGCCGGAACATCCCGATAAAAAAAAGCTCCAAAATTTGTCTGATAAAGTTTGGTTTTGCGTTTCTTATAGGTTGCGCTTGTGACGGTATAAGCTGTTTCGGGAATGAGCCCATGATAACTTAGCGCATATTGAAACGAGACATAGGATGGCTGGTAAATTGTTGCTGCGAGCAGATGCGGCGAGACGGACGGATCCGTTTCGTAGAAACCTTTTACGATTGGGTAAATTTCACCCCGTTTGACCATTCGGGCAATTTTCGTCTTACGGTTGGTGAAGTCCTTTAGCTCATCCATGAGCATGGCAGTCGTTTTAATCATAATCGCTCCAGTCAGTATCATTTTACGATACTTTCTGGAGCGATTCAAGGGTTTTTATTTGATTTCCGTCAAAACAGCGAAATCTGGTCATCCTTGCTGTCATTCGTATCGGTCGATTCCAGCGTAATTTCAACGGTTGAGGCTGGAGCTGGGTTTAGTTCCGAGCCGATGGGCGAAGATTGAGTTGCATTGGTACTCTTTGGTTTTTCCTCAGCTGAAGCGGGCTTTTCTCCTTCAAGGAGGACGAGGTTAATACCAAAGACAGATTGATTGACGAGCTTAATATAATACTCGAGCGGTTTGGCGCGTTTCACTGCTTTGATCATCACAGGACGGATTGCCCGTGTTTTTTGCTTCCCGTAGTGAAGAATCGCAGTAGATTTCACGTTCGGCATCGGGATGACCCCGACGAGTTTTTCATTTTCAGCCAGCTTGGTGACGAGGACGCCTTGTCCCGCGCGTTTTTGGAGCGGGAACTCGTTGACCGGTATCTTTCCCAGCCCCCAGCCACTGGTCGCGAACGCCACAGTCTCCCCATCATGGACGATGACCGCGCCGACAATCGACGCGCCGTCAGACAGCTTCATCCCCATGACCCCAGCGGCGATCAGCCCCATGGGACGCAGATCGTCCTGCCCAAAGCGGATCGCCTGACCTTCGTCAGAAACGAGGAGCAGCTGGTCGGTCTCATCCCTCGTAACGAGCGCGGTGACGATTCGGTCGTCCGGATTGACTTTACAAACAGCGAAAGCCTGCCCCGATACGGTTGGAACGTTGGACAGCAGCGTGCGCTTGACGAGCCCGCGGGCGCTGACGGTGATAATTGATGCGCTTTCATCAACGGTTGAGGATGAAGGAAGCGCGAAGAGCTGGATCGCGGTTTCCCCATTTTGGTTCAATCCCTGGAGTTCGACGCCATCCTCGAATGATTCAACGGTTGGGAGGGTATGGACGTAGGAGCCAATCATTTTACCTGCGTCGTTCAGGAGATAGACGTT
>DAOUFB010000201.1:0-12749 GCA_034430135.1 Flexilinea sp.
GACCAGTCCGCGCCGAAAAAGTTCGTCTTCACCGCGACGAAATGCGAAAACAGGTAAAACGCGCACGGGAAACCCAAAATCCAATAACGATTCGTCGTGACGAACGACAGACTCATCGCAAACGTCGCATACAAGGCGCTCATCAGTCCGACCATGCCGGTAATAAACAGGATAAACAGGTCCGGAGCGCGCTGAAAAAACGGCATCAGCAGACCATACGGACGTCCCACCACCGGCATGTCCCAAACGTTAATCGGGTACTGCGCCCGTGGGACGTACAGGTTCGTGAAGAGGTACAGCACGACGAGCGGAAGCATGGCGGCAGCGGCAGCCATGATCGCGTTCACGAAAAACCGCTCCCGAACGTAAGGGCGGAAGCCGCTCCGAAAAACGAGCGGGCGGAGAAACCCTTCGGATCGCTCAATCGCGAGTCTGTCCGAAAACGGCATGACCGCAAGAATCGGCAGCGCCAGCACGTAGTGAGCGTAGGTGTAAATATGGAACCAGAGGTCGGCATACGAATATTCCTTCGGAATCGCCTGATTCGAAAAGAGTCGGGCATAGACGCTGACGATCAGGAAAATCATCCCGAAACCAACCGCCATGCCAAAACGCCATGACCGGAACGCGCGGATTAACGTTTTTACGGTCGCCGCTTTCGTTATCGTTGTTGTCTTCATTATTTACGATCCTTTCTCTGTATTCGGAGGATTATCGTCTCCGCCCGAAGCGTCCTTGAGGAAAGCGATGATCTCATCGATGGAAATGCCTAAGCTTCGGGACGCCTGAAGAAAATTCATGAGCGCCGCCCGCTTCATCTCGCGCGCCATCCGCTCCAGCATTGCCTTGTCCCGGGTGACGAACGTCCCCTCGCCCCGCTGCGTCGCCGCGATACCCGAACGAATAAGCTCCGAATATGCGCGCGCGATGGTATTGTGATTGACCTTATAAATCATCGCGGCTTCAATCACGGATGGGAGCTTTCCGCCCGGCGGATATTCCCCGCGCAGGATCTTCGCGTTGATCCGCTGCACGATCTGCTGGTAGATGGGTTGACTTTCGTCGAAAATATGATCCAGGCTCATCGGCTTTCTTTTTTTCCTCCGGATGCGGGCGTAAATTCAAAACTGCTCCTATTGTACAGGCGAATTTGCCCGCCCTCCGTTTAAACCGCATCTTCGCGATTACGGGACGGGAACGCCCCATAAGCTGACTGTACCGTCAGCCCCAGCCATCAGCAGGATTTTCCCGTCAGCAGCAATTTGTAAATTCCCGTACATTGTCAGCAGCTTTTTTTCAGCCGCGATTCCCGCCAGCGTTCCGTTCTCAGGATTGAAAACGTGCATTCCAAAGGCATTGCCGCTGAAAACCGCGCTGCCATCGCTTGACGTTGCCGCTCCGCTAAGCGCGCCGGTACCAAACGGAGAGACAAACGCTGACACGGGCACCATCGAATCGTTATCCTTCAAAAGACCGAATTCCACGCCGCCGGGCATCCCATATTTTGCGTAACGCCCGTTGTCGCTGGTCAGCGAGAAATTAAAAACTGCGTCGGACGAAATAACCGTAATTTCGCCGTCCGTCAGATCGATCCGCCGCAGATCACCCTTTCCGCCGCCCTTGCATCTCAACGGATATTCGCAGCCCGAAGCGACAAGCGCCGCGGCGCCGTCCAAAACAGGAATCAATGCCCGAACTTCCCATTCCGACGTTCCGCTTATGAATTCATTCAACAGCGCACCGGTTTCCGCATCCCATATCCGCAAAAATCCATCCTCGCCAATCGAGATCAGCGTCTCATTGTCCGTCAGGTACGCAACTTTCCATGTCTGTCCGATATGTCCGCCGAACGTTCGCAATAAAGCCCCACTTTCAGTATCCCAAACACAAATCATTCCGTCCATCGAACCGCTTGCAAGCCGGCGTCCGTCCGGAGAAAATCCCTCTGTGATAACGTCTTTATGGTGACCCTTGAGCATGAGCGGCTGCCTCGAACCTCTCAGCGAATTAAGCCAAACCGTCCCATCCTGGTATCCGCCGAACGCCAGTAAACCGCCATCCTGCGAAACCGACGGCAATCGGTCGATCGTGTTTCGATCAGAGACGGTGAATAATTCCCGCAAAGCGTCAACTTCGAATGCGGCGACCGTTGTATGGGTATCGGCAAAATAATTCCCGAAGACAACGTAGAGAACCGCACCGTTTGGAGAATACTTCATTGCCAGCGCCCGAATCGGGTTCTCTGGATTATCCTGAGCCGCGGGAATCCAGCCTTGAATCTGCTCCCCGTCGGAAACTGAGTAAACGGCTAAACTGCCATCCTGATTTCCCACCGCGAACGTTTTACCGTCCGGCGAAATCGCGTTGGAACCGTAAGCGTTTTCTCTTGCCGAGAGAATTGCCTCGACGCTGTCTTTCGTTTCTTCAGAAACGGTAGAGATGGGAATCGGAGGGGCGAGGATTTCCAGCAACTCACCATCAGAACGGTTTAAGACGCATACATGGTCGATTGGCTCATATCCTTTCAAGCTGAACCAATCGCGAAAATACAATCGATTTCCATCATCGGAAAAGGTTAATTCAACAGCCCGATATTCTCCGCAGCCTCTTCCGGAAAGGGTGATTTCATACGCGAGTTCCCCGTCCGGCAGCGCCGCGAACGCCAAAACAGGTTTGAGAATATAATCGTCCTTCATACCTTTAACAAGTTCGACTTTATATTTTTCGTCAGACTTCACGCGATAAGTAAACGCCAGCGTCTCACCGTCCGGAGAGAACGTCAGCGATTCGACTGCGCCGGAACAAGGAATAAACGTTTCCCGTTCGCCGGTTTGCGCGTCAACGACCAGAACCCCGCCTACGGAGGCAACCGCGATCATGCTTCCGTCGGACGAGACCGCGATCGAATCCTGAAATCTGCCTTCCCCATATCGTCCGAGCAGCTGCAAACCCAACGCGTTCGAGAGCGTAATCGGCTGGAGAGCATCGAGATTGATTTCCACCGCAGACGCAGCAGCTGTCATCAGCAATAATCCGAAAAGAATACCGGGGATCGCCATCCATATCGTAAACCTTGCTTTGTACATTTTGCCTCCTGTCGCATAAAATTTATTCCCTGCTCTAAGCAGAGCATTATGCTATTACAGTATACTATAACACTGGTATGCTTCAGCGCAACCTGACCAAATGCTTAACGCTTTAAGAAATTCGTCCTTGCAATCAAATGACAATCAAATTACATTCGTGAACGCGATGAAAGCAATGTGCATTTTTCAGGTATAACATCGATAAAAGAACGGATTCCCATCCGGTTAACTCTCATTAGGCGGCTTTGAATGATTATTTTTTGTATAATATATTAATAAGTTCGATAGTGATGTAATCGCCTTTAAAATTTGTCATGCCCACAAGCGGCTTCTCGCGATTCGCGAGAGCATCAATAAGACTGAAACTTAAATCTCCCCCGCCTGGCGCAGCTTCATCAGCATCTCGGTCACGTTCCATTCCGTCTCATCGTCGATATCCTGCGCCTCAATCGCCGGAATTTCGTACAGCAGCGGACGTGAACCAATGCGGTTGCGGTGGGTCAGGAGAATATCGCGCGTAAACAGGTAAAAACAGGAATTTTCTTCATAAATCGGCGGAAGATCCTGCGTCCGCAGCAGGATCGCGGCGTTATGATTGATCGGGCGCGCCAACTCGTCCCAATAACGTTTCTGAACCTTCGTCACGGAAAACATCGAATCGTACAAATACGATTTCGCCTGGAACGCCTGAATCGCACGCGAAATCGTATCAGCTTTGAGAAGCGGGTTCGTGCTATGCGTCTGCAAATAAAAATCAGCTTCAACCTGCGACGTATCATAGACGAGAATCTCGTTCATCGGGACGTCGTCCGCACGGAGCGCTTCCGGTCGGAGAATCGCCCTGACCGTCGGGAAATCCTTCGCTAACCCCTCGATAACCGTCGGGCTGTCGGTATCGACGACGACGTCCGTAATCTCGGGAACGTTCAGGAGCGCTTCCATAATATAGTGATAAAGCGGTTTTCCCGCCAGAATACGATAGTTTTTCCCCTGAACGCGCACGGAGTTGTGGCGCATGGGGACAAACGCTGCAATTTTAGTCTTGGATTGGGTCATGGCTTTCGTCCTTTTCCGCCGCCGTTTCGCCGGCGCCGTCTTCGAGCGGAAGGGTAAAGTCCCCGCCGCGTAAAATCCCGTCATGAATCACGCGCATCGTTTCGCTCATCTCCGGCGTCAACGCGCGCGCATCAAACTTTTTAATCGTGACATATCCGCGCCAGACCGGATCCGGCTCGATAAAGTCATGAAACGGCAGCGCGACATGGAAGAACTGATAATACATGAACTTCCGCGCCGTTTCGCGGTAAAGCGCGGGGACCTGAATCTCCGTCGCATCAAGATAACGGTCAATCGCCTCGATATACTCGAGCTGCGTTTTGGGGAATTCGCTAATCGGATACGGCGTAAAGCGCGACGCACCGCCCGATACGACGAGAGATCCCATCGCCGCCGCCTCCATCCCGATCGTCGAGTTATAAATCATGACAAACTTCGCGATCCGGATCAGGTCGTACGACGAGATAAATTGCTCCGGAGAGATAAATAAAACGTTATGCAGCAGGCTCAGACGGTTCTTCTGGACCCATTCCGTGACCGTTTCCGCCGCTTCCTTCCCGGGACGAATCTCGTCGGGGTGCGCCCGAATCACGAAAAGCGTATTCACGTGCTTTTCAATAATGCCTTTGACCGTATCGAGCCACTGGAACATGTCGTCAAAAACAACGTTCGCGTGCTTTTGGCTCGTATCAAAAATCACATTCGTGAAAATCGGGACGACCTGCTTGAATGAACGCGCCAAACTCCAGAACGCCGGCGTCAGTCCTTCCATCTCCGGCCAGAACTGAACACCCGCCGTTTTAAAGACGCCTTTCATCCGCGCTTCGAGATAGGCGTCAAGTTTCGCATCGCGCGCTTCGGTCATGACCAGATCGGACGGAAGCGAAATCGGGCAGGCAGTCGCCTCTCCCTCCGTAAAAATCGCCGTCTCCGGCATGAGCCCAATTTCATGCGTAAACGTCGGGATTCCGGACTGCTTTCCGATCCATTTTACGATCGCTTCCGGGTACTGCTGTCCGTTGAAAACGACGATCGCCCGCGGCTCCTGCTCCTTGACCCAACGGCTGACCTGTAAATAAACGCTCCATGCCGAACGGATATACATCCGGTAGATTTTCGTCGCATTCTCGACGCCTTCCAAATGATGGCGCCGGAGAATCCAGCGCAAGGACGCGATGGTCAGTTCACCCAACGGAACACCGTCATGAACATACGTTTCGAGTCCTGCGTAATCAAGTCCCTCGACGTCATTAAAGACGACCGGATCCGACTCATACCCAAGCGTCAGGTACGCCGCGCCGTCATACATCGCTTCCGACAACGCGATACAACGGTCGCAGGGCAGCGCCGCTTTGGGATCGTCACGCTGCGTTCCCAGCAGGCAAGGATATAACCCGCGCGCACAGGCTAAAAAGACGACGGGGACACCCGCCATTTTCAGCGATGACCCCGTCAGCCAGCCAAAAGCCGCGTTTAAACTCGTTCGATCGATTCGTGTCGACGCATTGAAAATCAGGACGGGGCGCGAATCATCTTTTCCGACGAGTGCCTGCGCCGCCGCCCGATTAATCGCCGCAAACTGACGGCGGTTCCGCGCATCAGCCTGAAGCGTTCGATTTTTGTTCAGAACGCGGTTGATAAATGTATGCAGCGCGTTTTCCTCGCTCATATGTCGGCGGCTGACCCCTTACTGAACGCGGCGCAGTTTCGCCAGGCTCGGAAGTTCCGCGTCATAAACACGTTTCACGCCATCGCCTAACGCCATTTCGGTAACCCGCGTGTACTTGACGAGTTTTTCCAGCCCCTGCGGCTCAACGGAAGCCGCCTGATCCGTTCCCCACATTGCGCGGTCGAGCGTAAAATGGCGCTCGATCATGCAGCTGCCCAAAGCGATCGAGACGACCGAGGGAATCAAACCGACTTCATGCCCCGAATAACCGATCGGGCAGTCAAACTCCGCAATGAGCTGCGGAATGACGCGCAGGTTCAGCTCGTTCGGGTCGCAGGGATACGCGCTCGTCGCATGTGTAATGACGAGCTTATCCATATTCTTGAAAACCTTGACGCCGGCGCGTATCTGCTCCATGGTCGACATCCCCGTCGATAAAATGACCGGACGTCCCGTCGCTTCGCATTTCCGCAGCAGCGGCAAGTCGGTCAGACTTGCAGAGGGAATTTTATAAGCGATTGGATTAAACTGCTCAAGGAAATCGACCGAGCCTTCGTCCCAGACCGACGCGAACCAGTCAATTCCCAAACTCGAACAAAGTTGATCAATCTCACGGTACTCCGCTTCACCAAATTCAACATGGCGGCGATAGTCGAGGTACGACATATACCCCCACGGTGTTTCGCGCATTTTGGATTGTTCCGCGAGAGGTACACAAACCTCCGGCGTTCGTTTCTGAAACTTGACCGCGTCGACCCCAGCCTCCGAAGCCTTTCGAATCATCGCTTTCGCAATGTCCAAGTCTCCGTTATGATTTATCCCAATCTCGGCAACGATATACGTCGGCTGACCTTCGCCGACGAGTTTCTTGCCTAATTGAACTGTTTTTGCCATTTTTATTTTGTTCCTTTCGATTCGCCTTCCAAGCCGAAAAGCCTCGGGGAGGACATTCCAGTAAGCCTACGCTAATCTTACCATAATCAGGTCGCAAAGTTCACGGATCGCGCCATGCCCGCCCCGCTCTTTCAGAACAATATCCGCAACAGAACGCATCGCCTCCCGCGCATCATTCGGGACGACCGCACACGCCGCAATCGGGAAACAGGGCAAATCATTGACATCATTCCCGACATAAACAACTTCGGAAAGGGGAATCCCGTTTTCCGCGCAGTAGCCCGTCAACTTCTCCGCCTTTTCGACCGTCCCCTGAACGCAATCGATTTTCAGCTTCTTACAACGAGCACTGACGACTGGATTCTCCTCGCTCGAAATTACCACGACCCGCACGCCCGCTTCTCTCAAAAACCGAATCCCCATCCCGTCCGAACGGGAGCAAACGACACTTTCCGCTCCGGTCTGATTCACTTCGACACAGTCGTCCGTCATGACTCCGTCAAAGTCCAACGCCAGGAGTGAGACTTTTTTCGGGAGCGGACGCTTCAGCGGACCAGGCGTCACAATTCTGAGCCGCCCGCCGCGCAGGACCGCCTCATATTTTTCCCAGTCAGCAGGCGTATCAATATCCACCTTGATCGAAGGATCCAAATGAAGCGGAAGAATAACCTTTCCGCTCATGCTCTCGCCCGCAAGGAAAGTCCGTTCGGGACGAATCGCGTCAATATGCCCCGTCTGCCAATAGGTTTTCGGAAGCACCTGACGCGGCGAATTATATGGCTCGTCGATTCCCTCGACCGCCAAAAGCCCATGCATCTGACCCGTCGCCTCATCAATGCGCCACATCTTGAACGGGTTCTCATCCGACGGAACAACGCCGCGAACCGAATCAGCTTCCGGATGATCGATGAGAAGCTGAACCGCTTCGTCAATCAACCCGGGCGTTCGGAACGGCGACGTCGGACGAAGCTGAACGACGATATCCGGCCGATAGCCTTCGTTCTCCTCGAGCCAGCGAACCGCATGCTGAAAAACGGGGAGATCCAGCGTCGTATCCCCCGAAATTTCGGCAGGTCGCAGAAACGGCGTTTCCGCTCCCCAATCTCGCGCAACCGCCGCAATTTCCGGGTCGTCGGTTGAGACGATGATGCGCGTAACGTATTTGGACTGCTGCGCCGCCGCGATCGAATAAGCAATCAACGGATAACCGGCGAAATGTTTAATATTCTTGTGCGGAATTCCCTTCGAGCCGCCGCGTGCCGGGATGATCGCAACTACATGAAGCGCTTTTTCCATACGCTACCACGCAGTCCAGCCGCCGTCGACGACGAGGTTCGAACCGGTCATGTAAGTTGACGCGTCCGAGGCTAAGTAAAGAAGTGCACCGCTCATCTCGTCTTTGTGCGCCATGCGCCCTAAAACGGTCCGAGCTGAATATTGCGAATTGAAAACATCGTCGTGATTGTTGAAAACCCCGCCCGGCGTCAGGCAGTTCGCACGGATACCCGTCCCAGCAAAATACG
This sequence comes from Flexilinea sp., assembly GCA_034430135.1. Classification (GTDB taxonomy): domain Bacteria; phylum Chloroflexota; class Anaerolineae; order Anaerolineales; family Anaerolineaceae; genus Flexilinea. The sequence goes on from DAOUFB010000201.1 coordinate 8,229, forward strand.
TCGCCAGATATTTCGTCAGCCCAACGACGCCGGACTTGGTCACCGAGTAGAAAACCGGCTTAAACTGTTTCTGCGCTGGATCCTGTCCCGGACGTTCGTAAAGACGCTGATCCGGACCGACGAGTCCATAGGTGGAGCAGATATTAATAATGACGCCGTGATTCTGCGCCTTCATCGGGTGAACCGCCGCCTGCGCGCAAAGGAACAAACCGGTCAAATTGACGTCGAGCGCGTCCTGCCACTGTTTCAGCGGATACGATTCAAAATCATTCAGGTGCTTGCCTTGCGTGTTATCGAATTTGGGGTCGAGCGCCGCGGAACAGACGAGCACGTCCAAGCGTCCCGTTTTCTCTAACGCGAAATCGACCATCGCTTCGACCGACGCCGGATCCGTGACGTTGACGCCGACGCCGAACGCTTTCCCGCCCGTGCCGCGAATTTCCGCCGCGACCGTCTCAGCCGCCGCACCGTTCAGGTCAGCGACGATCACGTCCGCGCCCGCCTGCGCCAGCGTTTTACAAAATTCTTTTCCAAGCAGCCCGATCCCGCCGGTCACGACCGCCGTCTGCCCATCCATACGGAACTTATCGAAAATGGTTGTCATCTTACGCCTCGATCTTCAAGTTAGTTTCTGTTTTCTTCCTATTCTATCAGTTCTATGCGAGTTAGGATTCGCCTCGGGCTGGATTCGCGGACATAAATCATGGCATGTTTTTTCTACATTTTCTTAATTATATATATTTTATTACTAAATAGCTATTTAAAACTTACATTTCTTTTCCATTGGCTTAATGAAAACAGCTCTCCACGGAAAGTTGTAAGTCAGGGAATATAACTGCGCTATCGAACGCGATATCGGTTTATCAAAATAGGAATGAATAGGTTAGAATTTAGAGGGGGATTATATGAGAAAATTTGCAGTCCTGTTATATCCTGACTTTTCTTTGCAAGAAATAACTTGTCTAACATCCGCGTTAACCGTATGGTTTGGGGAGAAACTTGAATTTATCGCAAGCGAAGATAAGGATTATTTAAGCGAAGAAGGTTTTGTTATTAGACCAACTAAAACTGTTGCTGATGTCAATATAAAAGAATACGATTGTTTGATTTTGCCAGGAACCATTAATCCATTGCCCGCATTATATGATGATAAACTCATTGATTTCCTTAGCGGAGGCATTGGTTCTGATGTTGTTTTTGCCGCAATTTCATCTTCACCAATCTTGTTATCAAAATCAGGAATTCTCAAGGGTAAAAAATTTACTGCTGGATATTTTATGCAGATGGCAGACACTTTTGATTTTATAGAAAAGAAAAACTTTATCCATAAAGGAATCGTAGAAGATAAAAACGTTATAACTGGAATTGGAATGTTTTTTAGAGAATTTGCGGAAGCGGTTCTAAGAAGATTTGGTTATGGCATCGGGAATCATTTCATGAATGAAAATTCTGAAGATTTTACGGAAGAAGAATTAACGTTTTACTGGACTGACACTGAATATAAGGAGTTTTTAGAAGAACTAAAATTTTATAACAAATCCCAGCTCATCGAGTCGTAGGGTAAAGTTGTTTCTGTAAAGGGGAAATTAATTCTTATATGATCTTTTACTATTTTTTACTACATTCAAACATGTTATTCATCCTTAGATATTTACAACTTATGTCACTTTCTCATTGACTAAATTGAAATAAAATATTTTCAGGTGTCGGGTGTTTCGCTGTTTCTTTTTTTTAGAGAGGAGATACTTCAATAAAAAAAATAATCGTAAGTTCTGTTCTTGTAATATCGTTCCTAATCTTTCAGGTTTGTAATGCCCAAGAAGATTCGCCTTTTTTCAGCTCAGAAACATTCACCATTACCCAGCTTAGCGACGGACGTTTCGTAGGCTCCGACGGATACGAGTACTTTATAGCTGGTGGCGGAGGTGGAGAACCAGTAACGGAATTAGGAGATGGACAAAAAACGGATAGAGGTTGTAGAACTGCAACCGGATACGACACTCAGGGCACGGTTGTTGGTAGTGCGAGAGTTTGCTCATATTGGTCAGACAACTATACGACACTTGGCGTTACCGTAAAGTTAATCACCCCACAGAATGGCAATGGTTTCATCTATAAAGCCTATTCTTGCGACGTTGAACCTAATAAGATTCCAATCGTATTCAATCAATGCAGATCCAATTACACAGATCCGGGGCAAACTTCATCGGAAGAAAAATTCTATAATGTGAATCCAACGTACCATACGGGAGGATTTCAATTCATTAAACGCGGTCGCAAGATCGCGCCGTAAATAAACATCAGCGAGCCACTCCATCTTATTTTGAGGGCAAAAATGAAAATAAAATTGTTTGCAGTATCAATCGTCATGATCGTCTTGTTCTTCGGCAGCACCGCCGCATACGCCACCACGCTTGACATTAAGTTCGACCAGCAGGTTTATATCATCGTGGAACGCGTCGAAAACAGCACGGAAGAGCTGTTGATGACCGTTTTATTCGCTTCTGATCCGGAATTGTCAGAGAACGAAAGTGCGCTTATCTGTGAATTTGAAGCGAGCGAAATCGAAAACCCACTCCTGATCTTTCGAAAACTACCAAAACCAATCGATCCGAATGAAGACGATATCGATATTCCCGAGCCGAAAGAAGATCCGGGCACCGACGGCTGCACCGCGGTTCGCCTCAATTTCCGCTATTCGCCGTCCCCCATTCCAGCCGATGCGAAAATCATCTTTACACAGCTCGATTTAGGCACGGTGGGAATTCAGTTAACGCTCGCTGAACCCCCGAGTCCATATTCCGGTCCGACGCTTCAAACTGCACGAAAATTCACGCAGCTGGAAAACAGCCTGCATATCTGCCCGTCATTTTACGGAGAAGAAGGCGGACGTCTGTACCACAACTCTGCTGCTGCAGCTGAGACATTATTAAGCGGCATGGCTGGAACGAAAACCTCGCTGCACTACACCATTGAGAACCTTCAAAGCGACGATGGTTACCTCCGGTTCAGTTTGATAACCGAACGCGAATATGTCCATCGCGAGCTTTCCCCCTATGGAATCAGCACGCTTTACAACGGAGAATGGGTCATGGGCGGCGGAGGCGGCAGTTATTCACTGACGGACGTTGAAACGTTCGATGAACCGAATCTGAAATCGGAAACGGTTCTGATTTTTACGAACCGCTGGTTAACTCCGGCGAATTTGTACCAGATGAAATGGCTTTTCCATAAATCCCCGGAAATCCGCTTCGCCTTTACGTTGGACGGGACGAACGTCCTTTACTGGAACACGGTTTTTAATTCAAATCTTGCGTTCACGGTCAATTTCCCGGGGCTGGAGAATCTCGAATTTAGAGATGATGATTTTCCGCCATTGAATATTAGAAATTAATCATTAGAAATTAATCCGGCTTCACGCCCATGGGCTCATATCGGGGGTAGATAAAACGGGAATACGGATCGCCGGACAAGCCGACTACACAGCGCGGGCAAGAAAGTTAAATAGAGAATTTTACGACTTCTACAACCTGCTCTTAAATAACGAAACAGAAAATATCAAATATATCGAAAAATACCAGTTTGAATCATTAAAACATATTGTTGGTATCGCATACTATAAAACAACATTCTATAAAGAAAAATATGATTCTGCCGGCTTTCATCCTTCCATGTTAAATGAAATCTCTGATTTAAAGAAAATACCGATATTAACAAAAGATGAAATAAGAAATAACTCTAAAGATATGGTGCGTAGTGATGTTTCTATGGCGGATTTAAAAAAGGCATATACGAGTGGAACAACCGGAAAAACATTGGAAATATATGAGGATGATAAAACTAGAATACGAGAATTAGCATCTATCTTTTATCAATGGAAAAGAATTGGTTATGTTCCTGGCGATGGCAGAATTGAATTTAGAGGTTTCGTAGATGGTAATAAAGATTTTATTTTTCTGCCAGACGAAAGAGTTTTAAGAATTAATATTATAAAAATGACCTGAATTGGCTGCTGTTTCTTTATGCTCCCGCTCACCGTTTATTTCCCCAGCCGGAAGGGCGGAATCAAAGAATACGGCAATATCATATGCCGACTATTCTGGCGCTACATGGAGACAAAAGGGATTTTTACCCGGATAAAGAAGCCTTCTATCGCTATTGCCAACTGTTGAAAGAATGTGCGGCACAAATATACGGCGATGACAAAAAGATCCATGAAATAGAAATGTTCCTGTTCAAAGAGGCCGATCTTTATATTTGCGACGATATGCAAGAACGGCTTTCCCTAACCATAAAGCCGGAGGTGGCAGGAAATACGCCGTAAAAGTCGCAGCGCCCTGTCCGGCGGTGGGGCCTGTGTTTTCTTGTGGGTTTTATGTTGATATGCATCATTTCACGTGAGGTATTCTTTTTTGCTATGATGCGCAGACAACAAAAGCAATAATCATCGTGGGGCAAATCATGAGACAGTTAGCTTTCGCCGACTCGTTAGTACGGCGTTTTGCGGTAATGGTCATGCTG
>DAOUFB010000202.1:0-5864 GCA_034430135.1 Flexilinea sp.
AACTGCCGTTTAAATAGCACACAACCGATGGCGTATGAATTTGCGAAAGATTATTGACACAACCACTTTCAATAATGGCTCACTTGATATTCGCCGCATTCCGAAGCGAACGAATCGCGCGTCCATACCCGACCGGATTCCGGAAAATCGACGTTCCCGCGACGAAAACGTTCGCGCCAGCTTCAGAGCAAAGCCGGACCGTCTCCTCATTAATCCCGCCGTCCACCTGAATATCCACGTCGAAACGCCCGTCTTTTATCCAATTCCGAATCGTGCGGATTTTATTCAGGGTCTGAGGAATAAACTTCTGTCCCCCGAATCCCGGATTCACGGTCATCACCAGGACCATATCCACGAACGGAAGCAGCGGCTCGATCATCTCCGCCGGTGTCCCCGGATTCAGCGCCACCGCCGGTTTCGCGCCTAAGCGGTGAATCTCGCTGAGCGTCGAATGAATGTTGGCGTTATTTTCGACGTGAACCGTTACGGTCTCCGCACCCGCCTCAATAAACGAGGCGATGTGGCGTTCCGGTTGGACGATCATCAAATGAACGTCCAAGGGCGCGGACGTGATTTTCTTTAGCCCTTCGACGAACGGCACGCCTAACGTAATATTCGGTACAAAAACGCCGTCCATAACGTCGACATGAATCCAATCTGATCCGCCGTTGATCACCGCGTCGACCTCGTTCCCCATCTGCATAAAGTTTGAAGCCAAGATCGAAGCTGAAATTTTAATTTGGTTCATAAATATCCCATCCTCTGCGTTCTTTCCATATCCGACACAACCGCGCCGGTCAATCGTTTTATCAAAAAAAACAAACATCCCTGTGTCCCCAATTTTACCCGATTCATCGATCCCATGCTTTTTTTCAGGTTAGAAAACTGCTCATATGGACAGGCGAGAGATAACCGCATCATCAAAGGTCAAACGCCGACGCGGATCTTTTGCTAATAATCCTAAGATGAAGCGCACAGCGAACTCGGGAATATCCGGACGGTGCACGCGCGGGTCAACCGGCATGGAATCAACCTGCATCCGCATCACCGTTTCCGCATCCGCGCCCACGAACGGAAGGCGTCCGCTGAAAAGCCGATAGAGAATAACCCCGACGCTGTAGCGATCCGACGCCGGCTCCGGCGCATACCCCCGCGCGCACTCCGGCGCCATATAATATGGGGATCCGTTGATAATCGGCTGGGGCTGAGGCGGGAGCGGGTCGTCGAACGCTCGCGCTTCGCCGAAATCGCTGATCCAGATCTGCTCCGCTCCATTCAAGAGCAAATTCAACGGCTTCAAATCGCCATGGACGACACCCGCGTCATGAACCGCCGCGACACCATGGCAAAGCTCCCGTGCCCAGATCACTGCTCTCTGCGGCGGGATCGATCCGACACGGTCAAGATACGCCTGGAGCGTCCCCATCGGCGCGTACGCCATGACTTGAGCTGTTGCGGAGCCGCTGTTCCATGCGTCATAGATGGGCAGGACCTGCGCGTGACGAATCCGGGATTGAAGCGCTGCCCCATGGAGAAAGCGCTCCGCCTCAGTTCCATCGCGCCGCGCCGTTTCATTTAAAATTTTAACCGCGACCTCTAGCCCAGTGAGTCCGTCGTACGCATGATAAACATCGGCGCAGCGTCCCCGTGCGATTAGCGTCGGCGCAAGAAACCGGCGAAACTCAGGTTCGTTGGGAAAAGGCGGAAGCAAATGACTCATCTTGATTTATAATGTTAGCATGAATTTCAGCAACCATTTCTTACCGGGAAAAAAGTTTTCAGCAGGGGCGAAAGCATGAGTTTCCGCGAATCCGATTCTATTGTCACGCCGTGGGTCATTGCGCTGAGCGCTATCCTGGGAGTCGTCTTTTTCCTGTTTTTGATGATCATGATTACCGGCGCAGCGCTCGAATCGGATCCGCCGTCGAATACGGCGCTGGCGCAGATGACGATTATCCCCGCGCCAACGATCACCCCAACCGTCTACGCTGAAACCGGTCCGCAGAAGCTCTCCGTTCGGTACGTCTCGCCGGAAGGTTTTTCGATTGGAGCCTACGTTAAAATCCAGAATACCCAAGGCTCGGGACTGAAAATCCGCCCGAACCCGGGGACAGGCGGAAACGTCTCCTTTATCGCGGACGAGGGCGAACTTTTTATCATTACGGACGGACCTGATGACCGGAACGGTTATTCATGGTGGAAATTGGTCGGATTTGAAAATCCAGAACGGACGGGGTGGGGCGCGTCGGCGTTCCTTGGGCTTGTCGCCCCTCCTTCGGATGGAACGGAATAAAAAACGCTATGAATAAAGATTCTTATCAATTATCGTACAGCCTGTCGCACGACATCGGCAAAGTTCGTCCAGTCAACGAAGATGCAATTTTCGCTTTTTCCGCGGAGATTATGAAGGCCAATGCTGTCACCCAGCTCGGTCTGTTCATCATTGCCGACGGCATGGGCGGGCATTCCAACGGCGAAAAAGCTTCCGCGATCGCCGTTTCGAAATTCAGCGAGGATTTTTATCGGACGGTTTACCCAAAAATAATCCGAGAGGAAAACCTGCCCGCTGACCTGAACGAAGATCTGACCGCGATTCTCGGGCGCACGAACGAGGTGATCCACCGTGAATATCCGGGAAGCGGGACGACATTCTCCTGCCTCCTGATCGTTGGGAACCAGTTCCGCATCCTGCATATCGGCGACAGCCGAATTTATTACCTGCCCGCGATCGGTGAAGCGTCCGTCTTAACCAAAGATCATTCGCTCGTCCAACTGATGATCGACCTCGGGGAGATAACTGAAGATGAAGCGAAGAATCATGCCCGTCGGAACGTCATTTTGAAATCGCTCGGTTTTGAAGCGAACGTCGAGGCGGATCTGATTGAAGGCGAATTTGAACCGGGCGTGCGCTTTTTACTCTGCTGCGATGGGGTCTGGTCGGTCGTCTCGGACGAAATTCGCGGCGAAATCCTCTCCTCCGCGGATTCAATAGCCGTTCAGACGGAACGCCTCACTGCCGCGGCGAACGACGCCGGCGGTCCGGACAATATCAGCTGCATTCTCGTGAAGACGGAAGAATCGGCTAAGCCCTGATTTGGAAGGAGATTTCTATCATGACCCAACGCCAACGCATTCTCGTCGTCGATGATGAAGAACGAATCGTGCGCATGATTCGCCTCAACCTGGAACATGACGGTTTTGAAGTTATCGAAGCGAATAACGGCATGGCAGCGATCAATCAGGTTCGGGAGCGGCTCCCCAACCTCGTCATTCTGGACGTCATGATGCCCGGGATGGATGGGTATGAAACGTTGTCGCTGATTCGTGAAACGAGTCAGACGCCCGTCATCATGCTGACCGCGAAAGGCGAAGAGGAAGACCGAATAAAAGGGCTCGAACTTGGCGCCGACGATTACGTCACGAAACCGTTTAGCCCGCGAGAACTCGTCAGCCGGATTAAAGCCGTTTTGAGGCGAACCGAAAGCCGGAACGCTGAAGCTGAAGACGTGATCCGCGTCGACGATCACCTGACCCTCGATTTTGGGAAACGCGAAATCTGGCTCGACGGCGAACTCGTTAAACTCCGCCCGACCGAATACCGTCTCCTTTATCATCTCGTCAAGAACGCAGGCTGGGTCATGACCTACGACCAGATTTTATCGAAAGTCTGGGGCTATGAGTACCGCGAAGAGACACACTATGTCCGGCTGTATATCAATTACCTGCGCCAAAAAATCGAGAAGGATCCTTCGAATCCGAAATATATTCTGACCGAACGCGGCGTCGGGTATCGCTTCGTGGACTATAAAAACCTCTAACCTGATTCTTACCGTTCGTTTATTTTCCTCTAACCTTCGCGTCCTAAACTAAAGTCATCAATAAAAAACAAAGGAATCCGAGCCTCATCCAAAGGTTCGGATCGCGAAGAAAGAAAGGAAAATAACCATGTATTACCGACTCAACCCTTACCCTGTCCGTGAATTTGTTACCATGCAGGATTCCATGAACCGACTCTTTTCAAACCTTTTCAGCACGACGGCTGAAGATGGAACGACCACGAGTTATCCGGCGGTCGATCTGAAGGAAAAAGAAAATGAACTGTCCGTTCGCGTCTCGCTCCCGGGCGTTGACCCCGAAAAGGTCGAACTTTCGGTTCATGACAACATTCTGACCATTAAGGCGACGACGGAAGAATCCAAGGAAGAAGGCGATGAAAATTCTGTCTATCATCTCCGCGAGAACAGCGTTACCTCATACTACCGCGAAGTCCGGCTGCCGTTTGAGGTCGACGCGGATAAGGCCGAAGCCGAATCGAAGCATGGGATTCTGACCGTAACCCTGCCCAAAGCTGAGGTGATCAAACCGAAAACCATCGCTATCAAGACCAACGCCTAAACTACGGGTTATAGGCTAAGAAGTCCTCAAAATCTTAGCCATGAATGACTCATCGGAAAAGACGGTTTCCCAAAGCCAAGATAAGCTAACGGGAAACCGTCCTTTTTTAATTCGGAAAAAGATTTATACGTAGAGATCTAAACCGTGGCACCCACATCATGACCAATGGCGGTCCAACCGTGGCAGGTTCTTCGCTAATTCGCTTCTTTCCTCGTCACCTTGACATCAAAAACAACCTTATCAAAGTAACTTCTCGGGTCGGAAGATTCAGTTCCGTAGATGATCTCCGAGATCGTCAGCGTCATTTTCAGCGCAAACGTTTCAACTTCAATCTTTTTCCCAACCTGCATCAATTCAAACTGCCCTTTATTCTTCAACCGCTCGAGCATCTCCGGCTGACGATACGCATAATCGCTCAAAAGGAAAACCGTCGGCGTCACCGTGTCCTGCCGATCGAAAAGCCATGCCTCAAACGCGGTCACTGCCTTCGGCTCGGTCGTGTTAATCGTTTCGGCAATCCCTATCCCGCATTCGCCAATAAACTCGTCATCAAGCTCATCAATCGAAAACGTTTCATCAAAAAAGTCGTCGCCTAATTGATAAATCGCCTGATATTGAATCAGCGGCAGCGATAAATCCGGATTAATCTCGACCGTTCGTTTTTGAACCGCTCCGCTGACGGTATGCGGAATCCAACTATCATCATCCGCTTCTTCCTCAGGCTGCGCAATTGCCGGCTCGTTCATGACTTCATTCTCATTCCATGGTGTCGGCTCGGGCATATTCATCCAGTCACCATCGCCTGGCGCAGCTTTGCCTGCGTCCAGCTCACCCACCACTTCGTCCTCATTCCATGGGACCGTCGGCTCAGGCACTTCCGGCAAGCCATCATCGCTTATCACAGCGTCACCGGCATTCGGCTCGTCCATGGCTTCATTCTCATTCCATGGAGCGTCCGGCTCAGGCACGTCTCTCCAAGCACCATCGCTTGACGCAGATTCGCTCGCATCCAGCTCAGGCAAATCCGCCCAGTCATCACCGTTTAACGTCGCTTCTCCGCCCGCATCCGGTTCAAATTCCGGTGTAGATTCCGCCGTCCGGTCATAACGGCGCGGCGCTTCATAAACCGAATATGACTCGGTCGGATGCGTTGTCGAAACGTCGGGCTCCGAATGCGGGACCGGTGGAAACGGATCGCGTTTTTGGACCGTTACATCAACCGAAGACCCATTCTCAACCGCTGGCGCAGGTTCGTCGTTCAGATCAATTCCTGACCTTTGATCGAGAAGATCATGCGCTTCATCGCCGCCAGATATAGCTTCAATCAGCGCTTCAACCACAGGATCAGACTTGGACGTCTCGACCGGTTTCAGGAACTCCGGCATGTCGTCGGGTGTAAAGGCAACCTGCTTCACGGCTTCATCAACCGGTTTAACGCTTTGCGCCTTTACATTCTCGAAAAACTCGGC
>DAOUFB010000203.1:0-1989 GCA_034430135.1 Flexilinea sp.
AACGGCGGGCATACATCATCAGCGCGGATAAAACGGTCACGATGGCAACGATTCGAATTTCTTCAAAATTGATCCGCCCGAGATCCCCGAAAGTCCAGCTGACCGCTGCCGCCAGCTGGGTTTCATTGGCGAAGTACTGAATAATAATTGTTGCGGCGGAAAAGATTGAATTCAGCGCGACCCCGGCAAGGATGACCATCGTTTTATCCGAACGCCGCAGGCTTGAAATCGCAAGGACAAGGATCATGCAGCCAACCGCGGCGATAAAGGAACATAATCCGGTCAGCGCTGCGCTGACTTCAAATCCGAACCGCGCCATGGTGATGATCGCGATATTCGCGCCGAGAGCCGAAGCGGATGAAATTCCGAGGGTTGACGGCGATGCCAGCGGATTATTAAGCGATGTCTGAATGACCATTCCCGAAAGCGCGATTCCCATGCCGACGAAGACCCCGCCGATAATCCGAGGAAGACGGATCGCGAAGACGATGAAACGGCTCTTTTCGCTCCCCAATCCAACGAGCGTTCGGATGCTTTCCGAAATCGTCATGCCCGAAGATCCGACATTCAGCGAGACAATTCCGATCCCGACCAGGACGATAAATAATCCGATCAGGAATGTTCGTTTGAATGCGATGCGCGCCTGGACTTTTTCAAGAAGTTTCATCTTTTTCGTACCCCTGATTTCCTCCGCCTCTCCGGAACTGACATTATAGTTAGCTTCAAATAATTTGTCAAAAAAGAGTTAGCTATTGCTAACTTGTTTAATGCTGCCCTTTCCCCGTTTTACTTATATTTTGTTGGAATTCCAACGACGAGCTTGCGCCGTCTTCGGTATCCTTCTCTGTATCAAATGAAAATTCCCGAAAGTCTCGGGAGGGAGAAAGGCAATATGAGTATGTTTTGTTATCAATGTCAGGAAACAGCCGGTGGGAAAGGCTGCACGGTGCGCGGCGTATGCGGAAAAAATGCGGATGTTGCGAATCTTCAGGATCTCCTGATTTATGTCATGAAAGGTATTTCCTGCGTCGTCCAATCGGAATCGGTTCCGGTCAGCTCTATTTCAGAGATTAACGCGGACATGCTGACGGGCTTGTTTATGACGATTACGAACGCGAATTTCGACGGGGAAGCGATTTACGCCCAGATCCGGAAAATGATCGCCGAGCGGGATCAGCTGGTTGCTTCAACGGGAACGAACTGCGCCCATGACGCGATCCGGTTCACGGTTTCAAGTCTGGAAGACGCGGTCAAAAAAGGCGCGTCGGTTGGCGTTTTAGCGACGGAAAACGAAGACATTCGTTCGCTGCGTGAGTTGATTATCTACGGACTGAAGGGCATGGCGGCATATACGGAGCATGCGCTTAATATTGGAGAGAGCGATCCCGCCATATCAGAATTTATCTATAAAGCACTGGCGTCCGTTACCGACGATAGTTTCGGCGCGGACGAACTCGTTGCCTTGACGCTCGAGACCGGCGAATACGGCGTTAAAGCGATGGCTCTTTTGGATGGTGCGAACACGGGGCGCTATGGAAATCCGGAAATAACCCAAGTGAACCTTGGCGTCCGCAGGAATCCGGCGATCCTGATTTCGGGACATGATCTGACCGACCTGGAACAGCTCCTCGATCAGACGCAGGGAACCGGTGTCGATGTCTATACCCATGGGGAAATGCTTCCGGCGCATGCGTATCCGAAGTTCAAGAAGTACGCGAATTTTGTTGGGAACTATGGGAACGCATGGTGGAAACAGACGGAGGAATTTGCGACGTTTAACGGTCCAATTCTGTTCACGACCAACTGCATTGTTCCGCCGAAGAGCGAGGATATACGGGCGCGGATCTTCACGACCGGCGCGAGCGGATACCCGGGTTGTACCCATATCACCGAGGACGCAAACGGAAAGAAGGATTTTTCGGAGATTATCGCCATGGCGAAGACGCTGCCCGCTCCTACCGAAATTGAAAGCGGAGAAATTACGACCGG
>DAOUFB010000204.1:0-1729 GCA_034430135.1 Flexilinea sp.
GTCTACTGGACGTATGATAACGGCGCGAGTTGGCACGAGTATAAGCTCCCGACCGCGGAGGGACATCTGACTTTCTACGGAATTTATCAGGGGTGGTACTCCGTATTCAACGAAGGCGGGGATCCGATGCTCCCCTACCAGATTCTATCGACCCAGAACGGCGGCGAGACATGGGAAACAATCGCAAATACAGCATGGGACAGCCGGCTCCAGTTTATCGCGCCGACGGTTGGTTTCGGCATCGTCGAGTTTCAGGGGCGTCCCGCCTTTGTGAAGTCGACCGATGGCGGTTATAACTGGAACCAGTCATTCCCGATGGTCAGTCCCGATTAGCAGATCCAGTAAAAGTTCGTCCAGCCAATCCAGAGCAAAACCTGAATCATCGCCAACACAGCGAAGGTCAGATAGAATTTTTCCTCGTCCCGAAAACGCGAGGCGAGGAAAATCGCAACCGGGAAGACGACGAGCGTGTACCGCGTTTGAGAATACATGAGTCCGGACGCGCCATAAATAACGACTAAAGCCGCCGCGTACGCCATATACGCCCGCAGATTTTTCGCTTTGACGAATGCCCAGACCGCCGCAAACGCATAGCTGACGTAAGCGATCCGGTCGAGAATCCCGACTTGGGGACGCTCATCGTTCAGCGCCGCCAAAAATTCAATCACGATTTGGAGCGGCGTAACCTGACCGCGGGACCAGGCTTTCTGAGCCTGAAAGAAGGCGAAAAAATTCCCCGTTATCCGATATAGCACGGCGAAATGCACCGCGACCGCCAGCGGTACGAGCATGAACCAGATCCAGCGCCAGCCCATGCGGCGGAAATCCCACCCGCACCGTGACAGATAAATCCAAGCTGGGACGACGGCGATCACGAACCCATTCGCTCGCGTCAGCGCAGCCAGCGACGCAAAAACCGCGGACAGCAGCCAGCAATCATCTTCCGCCGCGATACAGACCGCTAACGTCAAAAGCAGGTACAGCGACTCGGTGTAAAACGCTGAAAAGATAAACGCGGCTGGGAGACAGAGGGTCAACAGGACAGTTCGTTCCGCACCTTTTTCCTCACCGAGCAAGCGCCGCGTCAAATAATACAGCATCAACATTCCTATCAAAAAACAGAGGTTCGAAAGAATCAGCCCCGCGAAAATGAGAACGCCAGCGGATTGAACCGAGCCGGGCAGCCAAAACGTCATCGCCTTAACGAGGTAAGGGTAGAGCGGAAAGAACGCCATGTTGGAGTATGCGTTCCCAAGATCCGCGCCGGGCGAATAACCGCCTCCCGCGATTGATAAGTACCAGCCCGCATCCCAGCGTGCCCACATATCGATCAGCCAATGCGGCGTGAATTGATAGCCCCGGTCAATATACGTTTGATAAACGGGGTTCTTCTGGAAGTAATTCGCGATCCAGCCCGCGAGAACGAGCATGAACCGCGAAAAAAGCGCCATCGCCAAAACCCGCTTCACCACCGTCCAGTTTCCGCGCAGCCAGCTGAAAAACGTTTCGTTCGAGTACTTAGAAGCGGTCTGATCCGCCGAATCCGTTGGAACCATTATCGTTTCGCTCATATTTTCCCCACTGCAACCGGTTGGCAATTCGGGCAGAAATGCGTACCGCGCTGACCCACAACAGCTCGCTCAATCGGCGCTCCGCAGATCGGGCATGGTTCGCCTTTCTTTCCGTAGACGTTGAAATGATTTTGGAAATCGCCGCCGCGGTAGACCCA
>DAOUFB010000205.1:0-3336 GCA_034430135.1 Flexilinea sp.
GTCATTGTCGACATTGATTTTAATAAAAAGTGAATATTATCCAACCAGAAATTCGTTTTGGGACACCCTCTTTTTATCGATAGAAAATCGGCGGGAGACGCCCCCCCGCCCTTACGAGCGAAAGAAAGGCATTTCCCGCCGAATAACTTTTTTTTCAGATGACGATTATATTTCCTTATCAACCGTCATTTTTCGCGCAGCCGGATGCGGCGTTGCGATCTTCGCCTTCGCGGCAGCCAACCGGGCAATCGGCACACGGAACGGTGAGCAGGAAACGTAGTCGTTGCCGATGAGGTGGCACCACTCGATCGAGCTCGGGTCGCCGCCATGTTCGCCGCAAATTCCAACCTTGAGATCCGGGCGAGCCTTGCGTCCGTCTTCAATCGCGATGCTCATCAGTTTACCAACGCCTTCACGATCCAAAACCTGGAACGGGTTCGCCGGCAGGATTCCCTTTTCGACGTACGGGATAAGGAACGAATGTTCCGCGTCGTCTCGGCTGTAACCGAAGGTCATCTGGGTTAAGTCGTTCGTACCGAAGGAGAAGAACTGAGCAACCTTCGCAATTTCGCCAGCGGTCATTGCAGCACGCGGAATTTCCAGCATCGTACCGAAGAGGTATTCAATCTGGACGCCCTGTTCTTTCATGACAGTCTTCCCGATCTGTTCCAGCTTCGGCTGAATCATATTCAGTTCATTGACATGACCGGTCAGCGGAATCATGATTTCCGGTTTCGGTTCAAAACCACGCTTCTTGACGTCGCAGGCGGCTTCGAAAATCGCGCGAACCTGCATTTCAACAATCTGCGGGATCATGATCGACAAGCGGACGCCGCGGAGACCCATCATCGGGTTCGATTCATGCAGCTTCTCAACTTCAGCCTTCAGGTCGACAAGACGCTGAATCTCCTTCGACTGGGGTTTACCGGAAACGTAATCGGCAAGATTGTCCAATCGTTTCTTGATAATCTCTTCCTCAAGACCAACCGCTGACGGGAGGAACTCATGGAGCGGCGGGTCGATCAAGCGGATAATCACCGGATAACCGGACATCGCCGTAAAGATTCCCGAGAAATCTGAGCGCTGGAACGGGAGAAGTTTATCCAATTCCTCGACGCGGCTCTCAACGTCCTTAGCAAGAATCATGCGCTGAACGATCGGGAGACGTTCCGGAGCGAAGAACATATGCTCCGTTCGGCAAAGACCAATCCCCTTCGCGCCAAACGAGCGCGCGCGTTCCGCGTCCGCCGGATAGTCCGCGTTCGCCCAAACTTCGAGGTCAGCGATTTCATCCGCCCATGACAGAAGCTGGCTCAGATCTCCCATCTCAGAAATGTCCGGAACGACGACTGGAATCTGGCGATCATAAATCTTACCCGTCGAACCATCGACCGAAATCCAGTCGCCTTCGTGGAAGACGCTATCACCGACCGTCATCGTCCGCTTATCCATGTCGATCCGAATCGCGGCAGCGCCGACGACACAAGGAACACCGAACTGGCGGGCAACAACCGCAGCATGCGACGTAGCGCCGCCTTCTGAAGTCAGAATACCTTTCGCGGAAAGCATTCCATGGACATCGTCCGGTTTCGTAAACGGACGAACCATAATGCAGTCCTGACCTTCCTTTTCTTTCATTTCAACAACGAGGTCAGCGTCGAAGTAAATACGACCTACCGCCGCGCCCGGGGAAGCGTTAACACCAATCGCGACCGGTTCCGTCTTCTTAAGAATCGCATTGTCGAACTGCGGATGAAGAAGTGCGTCAACCTGTTTCGTGGAAACGCGACCAACAGCCGTCTTCTTATCGATCAAACCCTCTTTGACCATCTGGACAGCGATCGCAACCGCGGCCTTCGCCGTTCGTTTCCCGTTTCGCGTCTGAAGCATCCACAACTTGCCGCGTTCAATCGTAAATTCAACGTCCTGCATGTCATGATAATGCTTCTCAAGCTTTTCGGTGATGTCCATAAATTCGGTGTACGCCTGCGGCATCAGTTCCTTAAGCGTTTCGATCTTGTTGCCCGTGCGGATACCGGCGACGACGTCTTCGCCCTGAGCGTTAACCAGATATTCACCAAACATCTTGTTCTGACCGTCAATCGGGTCGCGCGTAAACGCGACACCCGTCGCGGAATCATCGCCATAGTTCCCGAAAACCATCGTACAGATATTGACAGCAGTTCCGAGATTGTCCGGAATATTCTCGGCGCGGCGATAATCGATAGCCCGCTTGCCCATCCAGGATTTGAAGACCGCGATCGTCGCGAGACGAACCTGTTCGGTCGGATCCTGCGGGAATGCTTTACCGTACTGGATCAGGACGATTCGCTTGTATTCGTCACAGATAAATTTCCAGTCTTCGGCTGTCATGTCCGTGTCAAACGCATAACCGTGTTCTTCTTCGTATCGCTTGAGGAGGTCTTCAAAATGCTCATCGGCGATTTCAAGGACGACCGAGGAGAACATGTGCAACAGACGGCGGTAAATATCGTAAACAAAGCGTGGGTTCTTCGTAATCTTGATCATGGATTCAACGGTAACATCGTTCAAACCGATGTTCAAAACCGTATCCATCATACCCGGCATGGATTCCTTCGCGCCCGAGCGGCAGCTGACGAGCAACGGGTTATCCGCATCGCCGAATTTTTTACCGGTTAGCTTTTCGGTCTCCGCCATCGCGGCAACAACCTGATCCCACATTCCAGCCGGAAACTCATTCGTTCTGGAATACTCGTTGCAGGCTTCCGTCGTAATCGTAAAACCGGCAGGGACCGGAACACCGATCCGTGTCATTTCGGCAAGATTCGCGCCCTTGCCGCCTAACAAACCGCGAACGTTATCCCAAACGCCGCCGCAGTAAGCTTCAGCTTTTTCAACTTCGCTGAACAAATATACCCATTTCTTCTCAGTCATCCTTTTAACCTCCGGAAATCTAATCCAATTGTCTTTACAAAACTTAGACTAACTCAATTATACCATACGCCGTCAAGAATCTATGCCATATAAATAGAATCGTTATTTAGCAGCATCGTCCTCTAATCCGATTCTGGCTGCTTCCCGGTTATCGAAAATTCGACCCAACCAGCGATGTTCACCGCGTGATCGCCGATACGTTCCAGATATTTCGCGACCATGAGCAGATCCATCGCAGCTTCGCCGAGTGCCTGTCCACCGGCATGATAATCCGTCGATGAAATCATCTCAACCAGTTCATTCCGAACCGTATCGAAAAGCCCGTCCACTACGTCATCATAATCCATGACCGCCTGCGCCATTTCAAGGTCACGCTTGATAAACGCCATTATCGCGCCATTGACCATATCGACCGTCGCA
>DAOUFB010000206.1:0-47785 GCA_034430135.1 Flexilinea sp.
AAGATTCTTAGGTAACGTTTTACCGAAGCGTGTATCAGGATTCACAAAGCTTCTTTTCCGATCCTGAAAACGGGTAAGTTATCAACGCCTTTTTACATCCTGTTCAAGAATATAATTAGCTGCAAGAGACTTCCCTAATCTATGGAAAAGTGAAACAGACACACAAAAATCTAAAACTATGATTAAATCAGTACCATTATGAACCGGTCTCCGCGCCGGGAACCGCTGTTATGACTTTTTAGGAGCAAGAACTATGGCATATAAAGTTTTAGTCGTTGATGATGATGTCCTGTTGCGGCGGTCGCTCGCGTTTAACCTCGAGCAAAGCGGATTTATTTCGAATACGGCGGAAAGCGCGGAAGACGCGATCGCCATGATCCAGATTGACAAACCGGACATCGTCCTGCTCGATATTGGCTTACCTGGAATGGACGGGATCGAGGCGATCCATTCCATCCAGCAGAACAACGACATTCCGGTGATCTTTCTTACCGCGCGCCGTGAGGGCAAGGATCAGATTATCGGATTAAACGCCGGCGCGGACGACTATATTACCAAGCCGTTCGATTATGAAGTTCTTTTAGCGCGGGTCAAAGCCGTCCTTCGCCGCCACGAAAATCCCAATCGCGAACCGCTCGAAAAAGTGCTTTCGGTCGGTGATCTCGAAATCGACTTCACGCAGCACACCGCCATCCTCAAAGGCAAAGCGCTCGAACTGACCCCAAAGGAGTTCGACCTCCTGACCGCCTTCGCGCTCAACGCAGACCAAATCATCAGCACGGATGCTCTCTTGAAACGCGTCTGGGGCGCTGAATATACCGGAGAACCGCAAGTCCTCTACGTCCATATCCGCTGGCTCCGTTCCAAAATTGAGCGTGACCCGAATCATCCGGATCGCATCCTGACCATACGGAGCGTCGGTTATAAATTTGTTTCAAAATTGTCCAAAACGCTATGAGCCGAATAACTAACGCATTGACCCAAAAGCAGCGGACCTGGCTCAGCCGTCTCCGCCGCTATAACACCTTAAAACTGCGCATTATCCTGAGTCACCTCCTGCCGATTCTGGTCATAATCCCGCTGGTATCGCTTTCGGTTTACTACGCGATCCAAATGCAGATCGTTACCAATGATATTAATAAAGTCATAACGCGGGAATACGATTCAATTCAAAACTATGCCCGTTCCAATCCGGAAATATGGAATGACCCGGACGGCGCGAAATACCTGATGCAGCAGATTCAGTCCAACCTCATTTCAGGCATCGTCATCTTCGATCAGAATTTCCACTTTCTCGCGAACGAGGATCATGACCTGCTGCTTGCGCCGCTGACATTCCAGAACGATGAACTGAAACCGATGGAGGAAGAAATCGGGGACAAGATCAAGGAAAAAGTAAATCAGAAGTTTAATCCAATCGCGCAGCGTCAAGACGAAGAAAAGGACGTTGAAATCATTTTTCCCGTTATGAGCGCCGACAATCAGCCAATAGGCATGATTCGTCTCCATATTCCGTCTGACTTCTTTGACAGCGTTTTGGAAGGGCTTAAGCTTCGAACGATTATCGTACTTCTCGCCGCCGCTATCCTCTCCACCGGTATTGCGATCCTGACTTCACACGCAATTGAACAGCGGCTAAACGAGACGACGAAAGCAATTTCCGACCTCGCGACCGGCGTCCGGAACCAGCCGCTTCCCGTTTCCGGACCTCCCGAACTCAGCCGCCTCTCGGACGCGTTTAACACGCTCTCGAGCAAGCTTGAAGAATCGGAGCAGACACGCCGGAAATTATTATCCTACTTGGGGCATGAATTGGGACGCCCATTAGGCGGACTCGCCAGCGCAACGGACGCGCTGATTCATGGAGCTCATGCCGATGAACGGTTCCGTGTTGACCTGCTCCAAGGGATGAAAAACGAGATTCATCGCCTCGAACTGCTCGTCAATGACTTATCGCTCCTCCGTTCGGCGAGCGACCCGATGACGATCTACCTGATTCGCCGGATTGACCTGAACGAATGGATGGCGGAGCTGGTAACCTATTGGGCTGAATTTATGGCGCTGAAAAATATGACACTCCGCTACGAAATTGCGGAAAATCTTCCAGTTGTGCAGATGGACGATCGGCGCATTCATCAGGCATTAGACAACCTCCTGAACAACGCAATCAAGTATTCGCCGCCGAACGGAACGGTCACCCTCAAAACTCGCGTTGCGGATAACGCCATCAAAATTTCCGTCACCGACCATGGCGTCGGAATTCAACCGGAGGATATGCCTTTCATCTTTCAGGCGTTTTACCGCGGGGAGAATAAAAAACGATTCGTTCAGGGCATGGGGGTCGGGCTGACGATTACGCGCAATATTATCCATGCGCACCACGGTGAGATCAGCGTCACGAGCGTTCCCAACGCAGAGACGACGTTTTTAATCCGCCTCCCGATCGAAAAGCTCGAGGGACTTCCGCTCGGAGAATTAATCCAGACGACGGCTTAATTCTCCGCTGTTAACGAATCAACCGCTGCCCGAACGATCGCTGCGATGCGATCCCAGGTATACGACGCACGAACCGTCTCCCGCAAAGATGCACCGTAGCGCTGCCTCAGCTCCGGATCCGCTTTCAACTCGGCGATCGCCGCCGCAATCGCGCCCACATCGCCGCTTCGGACGATCCGACCTGAAACTTCGTCGCGGACGACTTCAACGATTCCTCCAGCGTCCGACGCAATAACCGGAATTCCGAGCATTCCGGATTCAAGAATGACCGTCGGAAGTCCTTCCGGATAGCGCGTCGGCAGGCAAAGCACATCGCACGATGCCAACAGCCGCAGCCAGCCGCCATGGTCAAGCATTCCAACAAAAGCAACGCAGCTCTCCCCGCGCAATTTCGCTTCCACCTCCGGCGATCCGCTTCCGGCGAATACCAGCTTGACCGCTGGATCGTCGAGCGAGCGAACCGCTTCCGCTAAATCGAGAACGCCCTTTTCCGTGAGAAGACGTCCGGCGAAAACGACCGCGAAATCCGTCGGTTTGAGTCCAAATTCGCTCCGTTCGGCTGGGCGAATCCCGTCGAAATCCGCAGGCTCAACGCCATTTGGGATGACGCCGTTGCCCGCGATCCCGAAATGAGAAAGCCAACGCACCGCCGCGGCAGAAACGCCGAAAAACGCGCTCGACGTTCGGCGAAAGATCGCCGCCAAGCCATGCTCATACGCCCGCCAGACGCAATTAACCAGCGCGGAGCCCATATCGACATGGTTCGTGCCATGCTCAATCGTGATCGTCGGAATGCGCCGCCGCTTGAACTCGCGCACCGCGAAAACATTCAGCGGATAAAGGCGCGTTTGAATCAGCGCACCATCAATTGGGTTTTCGGACAATAACGCGCGGAAGCGTCGAAACGCGCCGGGCGTCGGAAGCGGGAGCCGTCCCGAAAAAAGCGGAACACAGCCCAGCGACCAAACCGTTACCCCGTTCATGACGCGCTTTTCCGGCATTCCTTCTGTATTCATGCAAATGACGGTCACCTGAAAATCGCGGCTCAACGTCCGCGCAAGCGACGCAGTATAACGCTCCACCCCGCCTAAATGCGGCGGGAAGAGGGATGAAACGATGAAAAGGGTTCGCTTCGACCGGTTCGTCTCCATTTTTCGTTAGACGTTGCGAATGACCATGACGACTTTTCCCATGATTTGAACTTGTTCCGGGTCGTCAATGTAAATCGGTCCCATCGTCGGGTTCGCCGGCTGAAGCCGGATCCGCCCCGCTTCGCGATAATAATATTTCAGCGTCGTCTCATCGTTTTTCGTCAGCCAGACCGCGACCATATCGCCGTTATTGGCTTTCGCGGTATGACGGAAAATAACCTTATCGCCGTCATTGATCATCGCGTCAACCATCGAATCTCCGGAGACTTCAAGGACGAAAAGCTCGCTCTCTTTTTCGTTCGCCGGGATCATCCGGCGCGGAATTTCTACGTAGGTTTCCTCATCGAAATAAGCCAGATCCGATCCCGGAACCGGAATCGGGGCGCTCGCGACGATACGTCCTAAAATCGGGAAGCGGAGCACCTCTTGTTTCGTGTACGTGAAAGCCGGACGCGGTTCGCCTTCCTCCCGGTACGGTCTGATCAGGCGTATTGACCGGGAAACGCGCGTATCTCGTTCAAGGTAGCCCATATCGATGAGCTGACGCAAGTAGTAATCCACAAGCGAAGTTGACCCAACTTTAATATGATTCCCGATTTCGCGAATGGAAGGCGCATACTGATTCTCGTTTTGATACGCTTCGAGAAACTCCATAATACTGCGATGCCGATCGCTCATTAGCCTGCTGCGTCGTCCCATAATTCCCTCCCATGGCAACCTTTTAAAAGCGTTCTAATATGAGATAACTATATCAGAACAATTGTTCACGGTCAAGTGCATATAACTTACCAATTAGGCTACCCTGCGCAAAAAAAGGAAAACCGGATTATGATAAAAGTCGAAACTTTTTCTGCCGGAGGAAACGAATCATGGCAATCGAAACGAAAACAATTTGGATGAACGGTGAGTTCGTCCCCGCCGAGAAGGCGTCCGTTCCCTTCCTCAATAACACGCTCCACTATGGAATTGGTTTTTTCGAAGGCATCCGCAGCTACACGACGGATAACGGCGTTGCGATCTTCCGTCTCAAGGATCATATCCGCCGCCTGTTTGATTCGATCAAAATCGGCGGAACGACACCGCTCAGGTTCAGCGAAAAAGAAATTATCGAAGCAACGAAAGAAACCGTCCGTCGAAACGGTCTCGGCGATGCTTATATTCGTCCGCTCGCTTACTATCAGGGGAAAAACCTCGGAATGTCGATTACCGACGGAGAATTAAAAATCGGAATCGCAGCCTGGAACTGGCCATCGCTTTATGACGAAGCGACGATCCGGCGCGGATTATCCGTCTGCGTCTCCTCTTATACGCGAATGTCCCATAATGCCTTTCTCCTCAAGGCAAAGGCATCCGGAAATTACGTCAACTCGCTCTACGCACATCATGAAGCGGTCATGAACGGTTATGACGAATCCGTCCTCTTGGACGGGCAGGGATACGTATCCGAATGTTCCGGTGAAAATATTTTCATCGTCAAACGGGGCAAAATTTACACGCCGCCGCTCGCGACCGTCCTCGACGGGATCACGCGCGACAGCGTCATCACGATTGCCGGAGATGAAGGTTATTCCGTCGTCGAAGCGCCCATTGCCCGGGACATGCTCTACACAGCGGACGAGATCTTCCTGACCGGTTCCGCCGCCGAAGTCAACGCGATCTCATCCGTGGACCGACGGATCATTGGCACCGGCGAAATGGGAGCGATTACGGCGCAGCTGCGCGAGAAATTCCTTCTGACGATTCGCGGAAAAGGCGCGCGTTCCGCCGTCTGGTGCGACGAAATTTAACGCTACTTTTCATAGACTGATTGCGGAACAGGATCCGACATCAGGATCATCCCATCCGCCATCGCTGCGTACAGATTTAACATCAGATTCTTTTTTCCCTCGAAGAACGTTCCGCCGTTATTGCCGCTGAAAACCTCCAGCGGCGGGACGATGACGTTCTTCGGGGTTCCATCTAAGATCGAATGAATTCCTTCGGCGATTCCTGCCTCCAGATCAATCATCAAACCGCCCAGCCAATTCCCGTCCCAGCCTTCCGGCTTAGCTCCATTCGTCAGGAGCGTATAGCCTTGATCGCTCGCCGCCGTTAAAACCTCAACCGAAGCTGCAGCAGGATCCAGGTAGAGCGTATTAATTGACCCAGCTGAAAACTCGCCTAAGCGCGCGACCCATTCGGCCGGCGCAGACGCGGCAGGAAGCGTCACGGTCAAAGGATAAACCGTGTACGGCTGGACAATCGCTTTGCAGGGACCGCAAAAATAGCGCATCCCATTACGAAATATTTCAGCACTTTTCTCTCCTAATAACGGGTCGTCAGCCGGTAAAAATGCACCGCCGCGCCAATCGCGCGCCGTCAACCCGACGGCAAAACCCGCCAAAAACGTCTCGAAAGCAGGGTCAAACCGAATCGAAACAATGTTGTCCGCTTTTGCCGCTGTCTTCCCTAAAACGAGAAACGAGACACCCGGGTTCGCACCCGCGACCTCGCTCAGATTGGAGGGTTCGACCGCAAAAAAGACGAAGGAAACCGAGCCGTCGATGCTTCCGCCTAAGTCAGCCGTCTCCGTAACAGACGCCGGAAAATCTGCGTGAGCGAACGCCGCACGCAGCCGATCGAGGAGCGTTTCATTAACCCCGCCGGTCACGAACGTCATCGCCTTCTTTTCCGGAATCGGCGTCGCCGTGGGCTCGGGCGGAATTGCTGCGGCTTCGGTTGCCTGAAAAGCTTCATATTCAGCGGTAACGGTCTGAAGCGCGAGGAACGCGGGGTCAGGGTTGACCGGCGTGTTGCAGGAGGTTAAAACGCCGGCAATCAAGAGAACAAAAAGCAGGAATAGTTTCTTAGTCAATCGGCAAGCAACATCGCGGGCATTTTTGAAGTCCGGATCTGTATTTGTCATAAAAAATTCTTTCCTTTGGTCGCGGTTGCGATGCGTCGCTCATCTGTCGAAGAGCGCGAATCGCAGATTCAATGTGTATTATAATTTAGGATAGGTTTTCTTGACCTGAGGTAATTGGACGGAAATACAAACCCGCAAGTCCGTATCCGCTGGGGGCGATTTTCTTTCGCAATTTGGAAAGGGTAATCAGCTTGAACGAAACGGATTTCGACTCAAAGGCACGGGAACGGTATCGCCGCCGTGGTTTCTTCGGCAATCCAGACACGCCGAAAAAAGTCATACTTAACGAATTAGCACATCGCTTGACGCCGTCGCTCGGTGATTTTGCATTGATGTTTATCTGCGGGATGATAACCGGTTTGACGATATGGTTCGATTTACCGCCGCTTCTCCTCGCCGTTTTCGCGATTTTCCCCTTTTTGGGCTCCTTTTTCGGCTTTTTAATCGGACTGACGACTGGCTCTTTCGGTTTCGCCGCGAAAGCTTTCGTGAATTTCCTTATCACGGGTGTCTCGTTCTTTCTCGGCGCCTTTCTCGTCGGTTACGCCGCTGGCGGACGGTTCACGCTTGACAATTCATTCCTCCTTAACGCGGTTCAACCGTCTTCGCTTCTCCTTTTCATTGCCGCCGTTTCAACGATTTTAGCGTTAGTTCGGCTCATCACGCGTCAAGACCGGCTTCCAGAAAAATTTTCAACGGTCGCGTTCACCGCAGCCTGGCTCCCGTTAGGTCTCGCAGGCTTTTTCCTGGGCACGGGAGCTGCGCTGCCTTTCGTTTCCGCGCTGCGAACCTCTCTTTTAGCGCTTTCGATGAACGTCCTCGTCTCGATCATCGCGCTCTACGCTCTCCGACTGTTCACTGCCAAGTTATCGGCGTATATTCTCTCATTGATTTTCTTCCTCTTCTCTGGATTCTTTACCTTCATTTGGAGAGGTGTCATTGCGGCAGACGCCGGAAAAATTATCGCAGCGGTTCAGTCCCGATTAAGCGGAACAATCACCGAAGTTCAGCCGTCGGTCACTTCAGCGTCAGAAACGGCTCAAGCCACCGAAACACTCAACAGCGCAATCATCACGACGAAATCGCCGGTTAGCGAAACGCCGGACATCCTGGACGTCGCGGGTATCGAAACGCTCCAGATCGAATCTGAACCGCATGCCACGCTGGAACCGCCTAAATCGACGGCGGATGAAGCCTCGGCGGAACTGACCGTCGTTAGCGTCAAAGAAAAATTGGGCATTTTCGGCAACTCCGCGGCTTCCACGCCGGACGCACCTACGGCATCGGCAACCCTCGCGCCAACGCGCACACCGCAGCCAACAAATACGAGCGCGCCTTCCGTTACCGTGACCTCCACGGCAACCGTGACTTCGACCGCAACCGCGAAGCCAACTACAACCAAAACAGCGGTTCCAAGCGCAACATCGCTGCCGCCGACGAAACCGTCCTTGCCAACGGTTACGCCTACGGTGACGATGACGCGAACGCTCCACCCAGAGGCGACCGCAACCGCAACCATTACGGAAGCCCCGCCAGCTGACTACGCAACCGTGAAAGTTGAAGGAGACATCGGTGTCCTCGTCCGCGTCAGTCCTGAATTTAACGCGACGGTCATGAAGTCCGTTATGAACGATTCGCCCATCGAGCTGACCGGAAAACGGATCGAACGCCCGCTCCAGAACGTTACCTGGGTCGAAGTTCGGATCAATGACGGGTTGACCGGGTGGGTTCAGGCATCTCACCTCATCTTCCACGAACAAACCGAGCCAACCGCCACGCCGACAGCGACCGAAGCGTCGTCCATCGGAGCCGTTCTGCCAACGGCTGCGCCAACGAAAGGCTACGTTCCAACAGTGACGCCGATGATCCCGCCGAAGAAAACCGGGACCGCGATTCCCGTCAAAGCAGCATCAACAGCAACCATGACCAGCGCTGCCGCGGTCGTTCAACCGTCCGCAACCGAGGAAATAGCCGCCGTCCAATCAACAGAGACGAGCGAATCCGCGCCGGTGGCGGCGAATATCACGAAAGTCACGGTTCAAAACCCGTCGGATGTCGGTTCGCTCCTTCGCCTTTCGCCGGAATTCAACAGCGTCATCATGAAATCCCTCATGAACGGGTCAACGCTGGAACTTGTCGGAGAAGAGCGGCAAGTCCCCTATCAGGACTTTACCTGGGTCAGAGTCAGAACATCCGAAGGGTATGTCGGCTGGGTCGGGAAAAATCACCTCGTCTACCCTGACCAGGCGACTGCCGAAGAAAAACCAACCACAACGACAGAAACGAAACCCGTCGCCGCAGCCACGGTCACTCCGACCGTAACGGCAGCAGCGGTCGCAAAAGTTCCGACACAAGTCCCAACGCAGGCTCCGACGGCGACCGCCGCGCCGAAGCCGCAGTCCGTCACCATGGAACCTACGGCATCGACCTCCAACATGTACGCAGTCGTCGCCGCAACCGCTGACGTCGGCGTTCTCGTCCGAGTCAGTCCGGAGAAAAACGCGACAGTCATGAAATCTGTCTTGAATGGTTCGATGCTGGAAATCGTCGAAACGACCGGGAAAACGAAAAAGCCCGCGAACTGGGTTCAGGTCCGAACCGGAGACGGTTACGTCGGTTGGGTTGATCTCGATTCGCTGATTATGCCCAACATGCCGACGCCGACAGTTACGCCGACGCCGACCCCGTTCGTGAATATCACCTTTGGACCGCCAGTATATTACGCTGTCGTTCATGCCGCGAACGAATCCGGCGTCTACGTCCGAAGCAAGCCCCAATCTGATGCGCAGGTCGAGAATGCCGTCCTGAATGGGTCGCTTGTCGAATTGGTCGGAGTCGAACAATCCGGGAACCTGCCGGATTCATCCTGGGTCAAGATCCGGACGGACGGCGGCACGGTCGGCTGGGTCGGGAAAGATTCGCTGATTTATCCGGAAAAATAATCTTTTTGGAGAAAACCTATGACATATCAAGGTATTATTCGCCGCTATCATGACTATTTAGACCTGCCGGCTGGAATTGAACCGGTGACGCTTTTAGAGGGCAACACGCCGCTCATTCCCGTTTCTGCCATTGCGGAAACGCTTGGCGGCGGATTCGAACTGTACGTTAAATATGACGGGATGAACCCGACCGGTTCATTCAAAGACCGGGGCATGACCGCGGCTATCACCATGGCGAAAGCCCGCGGAAAGAAGACGGTCATCTGTGCTTCGACCGGCAACACATCCGCCTCCGCAGCCGCCTACGCAAAACGCGCCGGGCTGCGCGCGATCGTTATGATCCCCGACGGAAAAGTCGCCGCAGGGAAACTCGCCGGCGCCCTCGCCTATGGGGCGGAAATTATTCAAATTCCGGGTTCGTTCGACGATGCGCTTTCGTTCGTCGTCGAAATCAGCTCAAAAAGCGATATTGAACTCGTCAATTCGCTCAATCCGTATCGAATCGAAGGACAGAAATCGTCCGCGTTTGAAATTTGCGACGCCCTCGGCGCTGCGCCTGAACTCCTCTGCATTCCGGTCGGGAACGCCGGAAATATCACGGCGTATTGGGCGGGCTTCCGCCAGTATAACGACGCAAAGAAAACCGGCTTGCCCGAAATATTAGGCGTTCAGGCAGAAGGCGCCGCACCGCTCGTTTTGGGTCATGTCGTCGATCACCCTGAAACGATCGCGACCGCGATCCGGATCGGTAATCCGGCACGCGGGGAACAGGCACTCGCCGCCGCCGAAGAATCCGGAGGGAAAATTATCGCCGTCAGCGACGACGCTATTCTTGAAGCACAGAAAATCCTCGCCAGTTCCGGCATCTGGGTTGAACCGGCTTCTGCCGCGCCGCTCGCGGGATTGAAGGCGCAGCTCAAAGCTGGTTCGCTCGACGTCAAAGGAAAACGCGTCGTCATGATTTGCACCGGGCACGGCATGAAAGACCCGGATATTATCACGAAAAACGCACCCGCACCCGCACGGCTTTCGCTCGATTTCGACGAAATATACCGCTTTATCATGAAAGGATGCTAACCCCATATGGCTCTCCGGAATTTTACCGTCCGTGCGCCGGCTTCGACGTCGAACCTCGGTCCCGGCTTTGACGCCTTTGGGCTGGCATTGAACCTTTGGAATGAGGTCGATTTTTCTTTCGATACCGATCGAACGGAAGTCACGTTTGAAGGATTCGGCTCAGCCGATGCATTGAATCGCACCGACAACCTGATTCTCAGGGCTTTCCGAGCCCTCTGCACTGAGCAGGGGAGAGAAACTCCGAACGCCATCCGTCTGCACTGCCGGAATCGAATTCCTCTTGGATCAGGCTTAGGCTCAAGCGGCGCCTCGATCGCGATCGGTCTTGTTGCAGCAAATGAAGCGCTTGACCTCGGACTCAGTCAGCCTGAACTCGTCGACCTGGGCGCACGAATCGAGGGACACCCCGATAATATCGCCGCATCGCTCCTCGGCGGATTGACCGTCGGCGCAAATGGAGACGGCGAGGAGGGAATGCTGATCGCGTCTTACGCGGTTGACGACTGGAATCTCGCGGTCGTTAAGCCGCATATCACGATTTTCACCGAAGATGCACGGCGCGTCCTGCCCAAGACCGTATCGTTGACCGACGCAGTATATAATATTCAGCGGATTCCGTTCCTGCTCTCCGCGCTCTGCGGCGGGGATGAGGCGACGCTGCGTTTCGCGGCGCGCGACCGGCTGCATCAGGATTACCGTCTGCCGTTGATTCCAGGCGGACGCGCCATTCTGGACGCAGCTGAAGCCGCAGGCGCCGCCGCCGCGATCATTTCCGGTTCCGGTCCGACGTTATTGGCGTTTACAATGGGCGAAACAGCTCCCATTCTGGAAGCGATGACGAGCGCTTGCCGTGCGGCAGGTCCAGACTGCGACGCGTATACGTTGAAAGTCACACCTGCCGGCGCAGAGATCGTTGATTCGGTTCAATAGGACGATGGATTCATGAAAAAAATTGCCTGGTTCGTCGGATTCGGGTTCGTCGCCTTAGCGCTGACGGGCTGCGGTTCGGGAAAGACGCCCGACCCCATTCAATCGCTCTCAAAAGCCACGGAAAACACCGAACATCTGGTCATGTTCGAGGCGACGAAAGCGACCTGGATGCAGTACAACGTCAGTCCGGACGATGATGGCTTCATGCCTGCCGCTGATGTCGTTCCCACTGCGCCCATCGTTTCCACGGAAGCCGCGCCAATCGCCGACATCGCGAGTTCGGCAGACGTTCCTTTTGGAGCGCTTGAACCCGTGGCGAAAGAGGCGGAAAGCGGAGCTGAGCCGCCCGCGGAAATCGGGCTTTCGCCGGAAAGTCAGTCAGAGAACCCGGGTTTCTACACGCTCCAGGCAGGAGAAACCCCGAATTGCATCGCGCGCCGATATAACCTGAACTGGATTCAGTTTTACTCGATCAATGGGATTAACTTTAAAAATGAATCGCTTTTCGGCGAAGGGAAAAACCTGATTCTGCCCCAGAAAAGCCCATGGCAGACGGAAATCCACGGACCGCGCGCGCTCCTGCCGCATCCGGCGGAACACGCCGTCGTCGCGGGTGAAACGCTGTACACGATCGCCTGCGCTTATGGAGACGTTACGCCGGAAGCGATCGCGGTTGAAAATGGGCTGACCTCAGCGGATCAGGTCGTTCCGGGCATGGTTCTTAAAATTCCGTAATGACGGCACTGCATAAAAAAAGGCTTTTTGGAGAAGCCGGCGAACCGGGAATGAAAAACCATGAATGATGATGAAAGAATACCTGAACTGCCTTATCGAATGGAAATCGTCGCGGATTCGGATGAAGATGTCCATGACGATCGCTATTCCGTTGTAAAATAGACTCATGGAAACTGATGACCAATCCTTAACAGACTGTACAGACAATAGTCGGAACCATAGCGCGCCCGACCTGAATCGATATTTAGAGCGCCTTCTCACGACGAGGAACTTCCGCGAACTTAGCCGTTCGTTTCTCGAGCGGATCCTTTGCAACGCCTGTGATCAGCCGGGCGACGAAAAAGAAATTCTGAGCAAGGTCAAAACGCAAATTGAAGAATCGACAAACGGCTTCCGCGTCGGAGATATTTCGTATCGGGAACTCATATCCACGTTAGGCGACGATCCCGTCGCTGATCTTCCGATCGAAGATCGCCAGCTCTA
The DNA here is from genome assembly GCA_034430135.1 of Flexilinea sp. Classification (GTDB taxonomy): domain Bacteria; phylum Chloroflexota; class Anaerolineae; order Anaerolineales; family Anaerolineaceae; genus Flexilinea. The sequence continues at coordinate 12,720 of DAOUFB010000206.1, forward strand.
CGCCGCGGACTTCCTTCGCCGCCATGAATCATCCAAAGAACGGCTTCCGTTTGTCCGCCGCTTTTACACAGAAATATTCGATCGTCTGCCCCCGATCCGCTCCATTCTTGATTTGGGCTGCGGATTGAATCCTGTCGCGGTTCTCTTCATGCCGGTCGAGAAATCGATTCACTACGCCGCGGTTGAGGTCGCCGCCGACCTGACCGAATTTCTTAACGACTTTTTTCATTTCATCGAAATCGAAGGCGTCGCCTTTCAAGCAAATCTCCTCGATGGGGTTCCTGACTTCGACGCTGATTTAACGCTTGTTCTTAAGACAATTCCGCTTTTGGAAAATCTCGAACCCGGCGCAGGGCGAAAACTCTTCAATCAAATTAAAAGCCCTTATGCCGTTGTTTCTTTCCCGACCGAAAACAAGCCCGGGAAAACATCGGATGAGCTCGAGAATCAATTCGTTGAACTTTTCGCCGAAAATGGCTGGGAAGCGGAAAAAGTTCTCTTCCCAAATGAAACCGTCTATATCCTGAAACGGTCATAGTCCCGAATGGCATCAAAGAAAGCCCGACCGCAAAAAGACACGGTCCTGAACGGAGAAGCGCTCGCAGCGTCCATGCTCGAGCGTTTCGAGCCGCTCATTCCCGAAGTTGAACGCGCAGCGGTGCGTTCCCGCCTGACACTCACGCTTCCGCCGGCGATTCGGCTCAACCCTGCGAAACGCTCGTTCGGGACGATCGAAGAACTTTCGCGGCGGTATGGCTGGAATCCGGTTTCGGTTTCGTTCTGTGCGGAGGGGTACCGCCTTCCAAACAGCGCCGCAGCACCGGGAAACACGCCGGAACATGCAGCTGGGGCATACTATATTCAGGACAGCGCTTCCATGCTCCCTGTTTCGCTGATCGATCCGGGCGCTTTCGACGGTACGCCGCTGATTTTAGATATGGCGGCGTCTCCGGGCGGGAAAACGACCCATCTCGTCAGCGCCTCCGGAGACCGCGGCTTGATCCTCGCCAACGATTCCGGACCGGGGCGGATTCCCGCGCTGCGCAAGGTTCTGAAAACGTACGGCGCAGTCAACCAGCTCATTACCAACTTCCCAGGTGAACAGATTGGCGCCTGGTCCCCCGAACGCTTCGACGTCATTCTCCTTGACGCGCCATGCTCCATGCAGAGTCTCGTCTCGATCGATTCCCATCCTATGCGCCCAATTAGCGAACGGGAAGAAATCGATCTCGCCCGCCGGCAGGAGAAGTTGCTGACCTCCGCCCTCATGGCGCTTAAACCGGGCGGACAACTCGTCTATTCCACCTGCACGCTTTCTCCGCTTGAGGACGAGGGCGTTTTGGATAACGTCCTAAAACGCCTGGGAACGGCGGTCGATGTCGTCGATGTCAGCGCACGTCTGCCCATACCCGCGCCGGGAATCACCGAATACGACGGTCATACGCTCGACCCGCGAACGGCGCGCGCCATCCGCCTTTGGCCCAACCGCTACGAAACAGCGGGATTCTTCGCCGCGCTGCTCACAAAACGCGGTTCAATTCCAACCGAAACGCGGGAGCCCGCTTACCGTCCCTTCGAAAAAAGCGGGTACCGCCGCCCGGGCGCGGTCGAGGAGCGCAAAATTGGCTCGGCGTTGACGTCGCTTTTCGGTTACGACGTTTTAGATGACTTAGCGGCGCGAGAGCTGGTTCTGACGCTTCGTGACAGCGAAGCATGGGCTGTCCCTGCGCGCGTTCTGAACGAGTTCGCCGAACTTCCCGCGAAGTCGATCGGAATGCGCATGGCGTTCAAGCATGCGTCCGGCTGGATCGCTGATTTCGATTGGACGACACAGGCATGGGACAAACTCCGCGTCGAAAAGCGGGGCTTGACGCCGGATGAAGCCGCCCGCTGGCAAGGCGGGCAGGAACTCCAGCTCGATTCGATCAGCCGGGCTAAAGGGACGAACCTGTTCCTGACCAACGAAAACGGAATCCCCATCGGAATCGGCGTCGTTAGCGGCGCCCGTCTCCGAAATATCCGATAAAATTTCTAATCTTTCCCCTTGAACGCTGCCGCCCATCAATTCTGACCCGTCAATTTCCGCACAAAAAACATGGAGCAGGAAAAGTCTTCCTTACGTAAACTAAGAACAGTTAGGAGGCAAACCCCTGCTTCGAAAGGAGAAGCGCATGAACATGATTCAATCTTTCAACCAGACGCTCGAATACATTGACTCCGTCGATGATCGGGAACTCGATGAAAAGAAGATTCTGACCCTGTCGGGATATTCTTTAGCGATGTTCAGCCGGATTTTTTCAATTCTGACCGAGATTCCCCTGAGCGAATATATCCGGCGGCGAAAGATGACGAAAGCGATGATGGACTTAATTTCGTCCGACGAAAAGGTTATCAATTTAGCCCTGAAATACGGCTACGATTCGCCGGATTCATTTACCGTCGCGTTCAAGAATATTCATGGCGTGACCCCATCGGAAATTCGAAAGGGGAAAAAAGGCATCGTCCATTCAAAAATCAGGCTGACACTTACGATTACGGGAGGAAATGAAATGAAGGTAAAAATTGAGAAAAAAAGCGCATTCCGCATCGCCGGAATCGAGCGTAAACATATTGACTCGTCTCAGTGCCCTGCGACCTGGGACGACCTTTTCGCGAAGGCGGATCCGGAAACGCTCGCATCGCTCGGCAACGGTCAAAGTTACGGCATGTGTCACGACGTTCAGGACCCGAATACGATTAACTACTTCGCGGGATATGACGTCCGAGACGAAGCCCGCGCCAAAGCGCTTGGGTTGGAAATCGTTGACATTCCGGAAACGGAATACGCGGTCGTCGAGCTCGTCGGACCGATACCGGACTGCATCCACGCAGGCTGGAAGTTCGTCATGAGCGAATTTCTGCCGGAAAACGGCTACACGCATTCCGGTGCGCCGGATTTCGAGGCCTACGGCGATGGAGATATGTACGCCGCTGACTACCGCATGGAGCTCTGGGTTCCAATCATCAAAAGTGCATAAACGAATCGAGGGCTGCCGACTTCGGCAGCCCTCTTCTTTCTCGTCTATTCCCCGTTACTTTTTAAGTTTCGAAACAGCGTCAAGCGCTGCGTCCATCAGGATTTCCGAAAGCGTCGGATGGGCATGAATCGTTCCAGCAATATCCGACGCCGTCAGCCCCAGCCGCACCGCCAGCCCAATTTCGGGCAGCAGCTCGGACGCTTCCGGTCCAATGATCGTTCCGCCCAAAACGACGCCCGTTTCCGCATGGCAGACGAGCTTCGCCCAACCGGCGTAATCGTCCAAACCAATCGCTTTTCCGTTGGCGATAAAGTCAAACTTGCCGACGACGACCGGAATGCCGCGTGCTTCCGCCGCCGCCTGCGTCAGTCCAACCGCCGCCACCTGCGGCATGGAATACGTCGCATGGGGGACGACGTCCGGGTTGTAACCTTGCGGATTGCGCCCCGCGATCTTCTCCGCCGCGGTCCGCCCCATCGCCGAAGCAACGTGCGCGAGCTGGATTTTCCCGCTGACGTCGCCAATCGCGTAAATATTCGGGACATTCGTCCGTCCAAATTCATCCGTCTTGATCCAACCGCGTTCCGTCAGATCTACGCCCGCATTTCCAAGAGCCAAATCGTCAACATTGGGGCGGAAACCGACCGCGATCAGGACGCGTTCCGCGCTTAAAACAACGTCTTTTCCCTCGTATTCGAGCGTGACGGACGCCTGACCTTCCGCTGCCTCCGCGGCTTTAAGTTTGTGGCTGGTCAGGACCTTGATCCCGCTGCGCTTGAATTGCTTCTGGAGCTCCGCTGCCGCTTCTGCGTCATCGCCCGGGACGAGCGTCGGCATCATTTCAACGATCGTCACCTCGGATCCGTACGCGGACCAGACCGATGCGAATTCGACCCCGAGCGCACCGCCGCCGATCACGATCGCCGACTTCGGAAGATCCGGAGAGAGGATCGCCTGACGGTAGTTCATGATCCGTTCGCCGTCAAACTGAATCGCGCCGATTGCCGCCGGACGTGTTCCGGTCGCGATGATCACGTGCGCCGCGCTGATTTCGTCCACTGACCCGTCTTCCTTGCGAATCGAAAGCGTCTCCGCGTTAACGAAAGAAGCCGCGCCGTTGTAAACGTCAATATTCCCTTTTTTCATCAGCAATCCGACGCCCTGGCTTAAGCGCTTGGAGATTTTGCGGCTGCGTTCGACGGCAGCGCGGTAATCTAGCGCAGCATTTTCGAGCGTCACCCCGAACGTCTTTGTTTCTTTCCGGATCAACCGCGCCACGTCCGCGTTCTTTAAGAGCGATTTCGTCGGAATGCAGCCGACATTGACGCAGACGCCGCCCAGCGTCTCTTTCTCGACTAACGCCGTTTTCAGGCCCAGCTCGGACGCACGTCCCGCCGCGACGTACCCGCCCGGACCCCCGCCGATGACTGCGACATCATAATGATTCATATGTTCCTCCGCTCATTATTTTTTTGTACGGTTCAATCCGAACCGAAAATATCATATTTCTCAGCCAACCGGATTCCTCTCATTTCCGGCTCTCCTATTATTTTATCCAAATCCTCAGTTTTTCTGCGTCGGATTCATCCTGCCTTTCGTCCTCATTCTTTGGAAATATCGACCCTCGCGTTGACGCCTATTATCCGGAACGAACCCGTTTTCGTGTTTCGGGGCAGTCTCTCAGAGATGAGATATACTTTGATTGGCTCGGGAGGAAAAATGGCGCGGAGTTTCATGGCTAAACTGGTTTCCTTGTATCTAAGGACGCAAAGAAATGATTCTGAAGTTTATTGGGAAAAGACCGTTCAGGCGTTAACGAAGAAAAAAGAAAATCCATCCAAAGCGCCCCGATTTCTCCCGATAACGGTTGCCGACAGCGTAAACGGACGCGTCTTCACGCTGAACGGAGAGCCGGGATCGAACGTCATCGTCTTCTACCTTCATGGCGGCAGTTTCATCAATGACTTCGCCCCGCAGCATTGGGATCTCATCCGAACGATTCATCGCCGGACCGGCGCAAGGGTCATCGCGCCGGCGTACCGGTTAATCCCTTACGGAACTGTCCTCGATGCGTTCGCGCTCATCGTCCCGCTCTATCAGGAAGTCATCGCAGCCAATCCGGGGAAGAAGATTATCCTGATCGGCGACTCAGCCGGCGGGAATTTATCGCTCGCGCTGACAGAAGCTTTCTTATCCGAAGGAATTCAGCCCCCCGACGAGCTGATCCTGCTCTCGCCAGCGCTCGACCTGACGCTCGAAAATCCGGAAATTGAAAAATATCTTGCGAAAGATCCCTTTCTCTCCGTGTCCGGGATTAGAATATGTGCGAAATATTGGGCAGGTCAGCTCAGCTTGCGCGATCCCCGTGTCAGTCCGCTTTTCGGAAAGATTCGCGAGCTGAAGCGCGTGACCCTGTTCGTTGGAACGGACGGGATCCTCTATCCCGACACGATAAAACTTTTCGAGGTTCTGAAACATGAACCGTCGAACCGGCTCATCATCGGAACCGACATGATTCATGTTTACCCTTTACTCCCCATCCCTGAGGCAAGGGCTGCCGTTGATAAAATCATCGAGACGATTCTCCGGTAGGGGAACGGACTTAGAGAAAGGATATAGAACGAGATGAATTGCCCCAAATGCGGCGCGCCGAACGTTTTTGGCGCAGCTCGATGCGAATACTGCGGTTCGACGCTCCCGGAGTTTCCCAATGATGAATCGGAAATGATACCCAGATCCGTCCCGCTCAGTTTGGAACAGAGATATCCAAGCTCGCGGGTGAAAAAAAAAGATACCGCCTCAGACTTACTTGATCCGCTTGGATCCATCTTTACCGGCGGCTGCTTGTCCTATATAGGCTGGATTTTTTGCTTTCCGCTGATGTTAACAGGAATTGCGGCAAGTCGAAAAACGTCTTTGGGACGCTGGATTTGGTGGATCGTTGCGTTTTTTGGCTGGCTATTCTATCTCAACTTGGGAATTGCCGTCCTCCGCGGCGACAGTCCGAACCAACAGCCCATGAACAGCGTGGAAATCAGCACAATCACCGAAGCCGCGACGCTAGAAAGCACGTCCAGCGTTAAAATCGAAGATCCCGAACGGGCTGAGTCGATCCGAAAAAGCTGCGCACTGCGTCTCTCAAATCGGCAGACGCTTTCAGTTTCAGAGCCGGGACGCTGCCCGCTTTTGGTTCGGTTCTCGAAAACGGGTCATGCGCAAACCATCCGCGTTGTCCTGTCTCAGGACGACAAGCTAACGGTTATTCCGCTCATCCTCGACTACATTCGCGACCTGAGCGACACGGAACCCGCCAGCGACACGCTCGCTGAGTTTGCGGGGCTGATGCGCGGAGATGGAACGCTCGCACATGAGGGCGAAAAGCGCTTTGGACTGAAAATATTCCGTCTGAACTGCATTGATAATTCCTCAGAATCATGCCGTATGTCTATTACAATTCAGAAGCCAAAATAATTACGTAGAGAAAGAAGATACCCCATGTCCTTTGACGGCTCAATTCTCCTCGCGCTCCAATCCATCCGGACGCCATTCCTGACCGGATTTTTCACGGTCATTTCTGAATTTGGGAGTGAATCGATTCAGCTTCCGCTCGTCGCTTTTTTATTCTGGTCTTTCGATAAACGCAGCGCCATCCGCATTGGCATCAACTACTTCTTGATCATGTACGCCACGCAGATCCTGAAAATCGCGTTCTGCATTCCGCGACCCTGGCTGCGTTTCGAGGGGCTGACCTCAGCGACGGATTATGCCGGCGAAGTCAGCGGGTTCTCGTTCCCAAGCGGGCATACAAGCGGCGCGGTCAGTATTTATGGAACGATGATGACCACGACGAAAAAACGCTGGATTCAAATCGCCTTCGCCGTCCTGATTCTCCTCGTCGGATTTTCACGTCTCTACCTGGGCGTTCATACGCCAACGGATGTCCTGACCGGACTTCTCATCGGCGTACTCCTGATCGCAGCTGCGAACCTGATTGGGCGCAGCGCCGCCAGCAACCCCGCGCTGAAACCGCAAATCATCGCATTCGCCTTCGCAATGATGCTTTTCGGGATTCTATACGCAACGTTGAAATCTTATCCGGAAGGCACCAGCCTGAAACTGAAGATTGACACAATGAAAACGATTGGGGCAGCGTTCGGCGGGCTCTTAGGCTACTTGATCGAAGAACGCTTTATCCGCTTTACCCCTCCGCGAGGCTGGATTGCCCGCATCCTCGTTTTTATCATCGGGATGGCGCTGACGTTCGGACTGCGCGTTGCGCTCAAAGCGCCGCTCGTCGCCCTATTCGGCGGATTCGCCGACGGGTTTATCCGCTACGCAATCCTGACGCTTTGGATTGCCGCCGCGTACCCCGCCCTCTTCTCTGCGGTTCTCCGCCGTTTTGAGCGAAGCGGCGAACCTGTCCATAAATCGGAGCATTAATTGGCACGGCTATCGTCGAACAGCGGTTACCGAATCCGGAAAATCCTCCCGGGAATTGATAATAACGGCATCGCTGATCTGATCGAGAAAAGCTTCCACCAATTTCTCAACCCGGACGGGAGAACTTTTATCGCGTCCCTCCGCCACAGAGCAAAAACGGATAATTTCTTCAACCGCTTGCCCTTTGTTCATGACAGTCCTGATGCGGAAGGATTTGTTTGCGTAAACGAGGCAGGAAAAATCGTCGGACTCCTCCATCTCATTCCAATCTTTCCGCCGGAGGGAAGCGGATATTTAATCGTTAACGTCTGCGTTGCGGAAGACTCGCAGCGGAACGGTATCGCCACGGAACTGCTTGAAACCGCGATTGGATACGCACGAAATTTTTCCGCCTCATCGCTTCATCTTCAAGTTCGCGAAGGCACGGATACAGCGCTTCATCTCTACGAAACTCACGGTTTCCGGGTGATCGCCCGCCGCGCTGATCGGATCAGGATCAAAACTGGGAGCGAGGATTTCGCGATCTTCGGGCGTCTTGAAACGACCTGCCGCGAGCCGCATAGCGACGAACGTTCCGAATTTCTCCGCGCCGCAGCGGCGGAGTATCCGCTCAGCCTGCGCTGGAACATTGGCTGGGAAGACGCTCTCTTCGATTTTTCGCGCTGGAGCCGTGCTTTTAGACGCTGGATGAGAAGCCGCGAAGAATTTTGGACCGTGACGCGTTCGTCCGGCTCATCCCAAAACGAGCGGAAACTCGGATGGATTGGGCTTCTTCCAACGACGAATTATGCAAACCGGCTATGGATCATTCCGAACGAAAATGCGTCAGAAGAAGACCGCTTCACGCTCACCGCGACCGCGATCCGAAAATTCCGCAGCGGCAAACCGCTTTTATTAAATACGTCATGGGATGTTCCGGACGCGCCTTATGACACGCTCGGGTTTACCAGCGTTCAGCGGTTAATCTGGATGAGCCTCGACTTATTCCCGAAAAACGAAGTCCCCGAGTCGTGTTAGTTCGTCAATGATGCGTTACAAATCTGGAACACGGATCTTAAAAGGGAAAGCAAAAATCATGGGTGCGAATCAGCTTCCAACGCCGCATTTCCTGAACGCGGCGTTGGAAGGGAACAGTGAAACGTGAAATAAGAAGTCGACGAAAATTGCACAGCGAGCGCGAACTGGCGGGTTTGTGAGCGTGATTTGCGCTTGGACGGTGAGACAGAAATATGATCCGGAGATCGGGGCGCTGATTGAGAATTAGCCGCAAATTCCGGATTAAGTCGTTTCGTCTCAGCGCGCAAGCTTATAGAGTATGAATTGATTCAGGGAGACGCCGTTCGATTCAGCCTGGTCTTTAAGTTCGCGATGAAGTATTTTCGGGATTCTTATGACGAGTTTCCCGCTCAATTCACGCGCTTCGTGTTCTTCAAAGGTTGCAAGCTGGTTTTCATCGTTTTCCGCGAGGGCTTTACGGAAATCAGCGACCGCTTCGAGTTCCAACTTGTCCGGGATAAAGGTTTCCATATTTATTCTCCTTATTTATAAATATCGCCGCGGGCACCTATTTCAACTATGTAAAGATCCTCGCCGATTACGGCAAAAAGGATTCTGAAATCGCCGACGCGGTAACGATAGATGTCGTCCGTTCCTTGCATCATTTTGACGTTCGGACTTTTTCCGACGTTCGGGAAGATTCCGATCAGTTCTTACAGCGCTCTATCTACGCGTTCCCGAAAGGTTTTCGGGAATTTATCATAGTACTTTTTGGCTTTTTTCATCCAGATCGGTTCCATACATTTATAGTACCACTAACGATACTAATTTTCAAGCACAGAAACCAACGGAAAGAAGAAATCTTAACTACTTTACTGGACAACTTTGTCACATTTTACAGAAAGATTCTTTCATGACCGTAGGCGCGCACCGCATAGATTATAATCTTCCCATATGAACGTTCGAAATCAATTTACCTTCTGTCGCCGGTTCGCACTGCTGCTGGCGTTTATGTTGCTGCTGCTTTCTCCGTCTCTCGTCTCAGGGCAAAGCGCAGCAGCGCTCATTGATGCGGTCAACAGCCTGCGCGCGTCAAAAGGGCTCGCGCCTTATACGGTCGACGGCGGATTGAACGCCGCCGCACAGGCGCATAGCGACTATCAGGCATCCATCGGCGAAACGACGCATAAACGAGCCGATGGCTCGGGCATCCCGGCACGATCGGAAAACGTTTGCGGCGGCGCGGGCGTCACGGCAAACTACTGCGTCAATTCAATGTGGACGGATGAGCTCCATCTCTACACGATAGTCGGGCTCGATTCCGGTACGATCGGCGCAGGGTACGCGACATCCGCCGGCGGCGCGGCGTATTATACGCTGATGGTCAATTCAACCGGAGCAGATACAGGACTCAATAAGCCGACAGTCGCTTCTTCATCGGGTCAGGTCGCAGCGAACCTCAACGCCGGAGATGCGTTTATCGACGTTCAGGCAGCGCCGGTTCAACCGGGGCAATTCGCAACCAGTACGCCGCAGCTCGACGGCTCCATCTACCATATCGTCCAGGTCAACGAAACGCTCTGGACGATCGCGATCAACTACAACACGACGATTGCTCAAATTCAGGCACTGAACGGCATGAGCGCCGATGATACGTCCGTATCCGCGGGTCAGCGCATCCTCATCTTTTACGGAGGAACGCCCGTCGCGGACACGCTGACACCAACGGTAACGCCGCCGCCGGTTACGAATACCCCGCGTCCGACGTCAACGATTACGGCGACGATCCCGCCGCTCGACTCCCCAACGCCGACGATTACGATGACCCCAACGCCGGGACCGATAATTAAGTACATCGCGTTCTTCGACGAACCCGGCGCACGAACGCTCGGTTGGTTCCTGGTAATTGCCTGCGGCGCGGGTTTAGTGCTGGTTGGGATCTTTGGCTTCCTGCGCGAGGACCGGTAAACGCCGCGCAGGGGTTCAGGATTGTGGAAAATGAATCGTTCGCAGCGCCAACGTCTTTTTCTTCTTATCCTGTGCTTTTACCTGTTTTGGGTTAGCGGCTCATCTGCCTCCGCGGCGCTGGGGGTGACGCCCTCTCCATATTCTGGGACATCGTCGGTTTCAACACACCAGCCGGCTACACAGCATCTTCCAAAACCGACCGTCTCCGCAACACCGGAACGAACGATTCTGACCGCTGCGGCAACGCCGACAAGGCAGCTGTCCGCAGATGAGCTTGATCTGCGTGAAAACGCCGCATACGCCGAACTGCTCCTCGACGAAATCAACCGGTTCCGCGCCAAATATGACCGTGATCCGCTCATTATTGACCCGGCGCTCGTCTCCGTTGCGACCGACCAAGTCGCATTCTTTGCCCGCAAAAATCAACTCAGTGAACGCACGGCGGATAACCGCCCGCTCCGTTCGCTCGCGCAGCAGTATCAATACGCAGGCGGTGCGTCGTTTTCCGTCCGGCAGCAATCCGCAATGGTCTGGCGGACGACGCCGGTCGATTATGTCGTCAACGAAATTTGGTTCGCGACGGTCAGCGAACGAGCGAAACTTCTCAGCACAGACTATCTTCACGCCGGAATCGCGACCGTCATTATCAATAATCGCCGATTTATCGCGCTCGTAACCGGAAAATTAGCGTCCGGTGCACTGACGTATACGCCGTTGCCGACGATTGATAACGCGACGCCCGTCCCGCCCGATGATCCCAGCTATGAAAGCGAAGTTTCAAACGCTGAAAAGATCATTGTCACTTCGACCCCTGCGGGGGATGGTTCGGTTGCGCATGTCGTTGAAAAGGATCAAACTCTCTCTGAAATCGCTTACGCATATGATTTCGGCTGGAACGGGATCGCGCTCCTGAATAACCTTGACCTCGAAAACCCGGTCATCTACGAAGGGGACACCCTTCTCATCCGCCCGCGATTCACCGATACCGTCACGCCGACGATTACGAACACGCCTATTCCTCCGACGCGGACGCCGCGCCCAACTTTTACCGCAGACGCCGCGGTTTTGAGCCGGAACCAAACGGGCACTCCCGCGCCGGCTCCCGGCGGCTATGTTGACGCCTTTTTCAAAAGAACGAACGGATACCAGAAACATTTTTCGATGCTGTTAATTGGCGTCAGCGCTCTCGGACTTTTCCTATGCCTGTTTCTCCGAAAAAAATAGTTCGGACACCGCAGTTTTGAATCCGTCAGGCATAGGAATTGCACGATTCAACGCATGAATAGCGATCTGAACCCGAATCCAAATCCGTTGTACACGCCGGTACAACCGCAAAACCAGGTCCCGAAAGGAATCGGCAATCGAACGACACTGCCGTTCGTACTGATCATCGGAGGCGCACTGCTCCAGCTTTACGCTTCGGGGCTGGTCGGAACGCCAAACGCAGCCTTTCTCGAACGCGCCTGGGGGATCGTTATTCTCGCCGCCGGACTCGACTTCCTTCTCATTCAACGGCGCTTTATCAGCGGGTCAGTCCTGTCCTTAATGGGGGGGATTCTCCTGATTCTAAACTTTGGCGGGGACAGCGCAGCCCCGCTCAGCGAAATTTTCTATCGCTTTTGGCCCCTCCTGCTCATCGCTTACGGGGTTGATATTATCCTGCGTTCACGGTTGATCAGCGCGGTTCTTTCGTTCGTTTTTGTCGGCGGCGCGATCCTGCTGATCATCCTGATTTCAAATGGGGCGCTGACACTTCCGAATATCCGCCTTCCCGAAAACTTCACGCTCCCGAAAGGGATGGGGGAACTTTCGCTTCCCTCGATAGGCGCGAAACCGATTTCTTACGCCTATCCGGAGCATAACGCCGCCAAGTTGCTTCTCCATATTCCCAGCGGGAAATTAGACCTGCGCGGTGGGGAACTCGGCGAAAACGCGCTCAGCGGTGAAATTCGCGTCGCCGCTGGAGAAACTTTCAATCAGAGCGAAGATCTTTCCGGCGCATTAGCGGTCTATTCGCTCAGCGCGAGCGCGAACGACGGGGCAAAGCTCGAGTTTGGGCAGCTCGCGCAGTCCGAAGCCAACTGGAAACTAACGGTAAATAAAACGCTGCCGCTGACGCTGGAAACGACGATAGAGAACGGGTACCAGCTCATCAACCTGTCCCAAATCGCGCTCCACTCCGCGATAATTACCTCGCTGAACGGGAATACCGACGTCCGTCTCCCGTACCAGTCCCAGAATCCGATCGTCCTCGATAACCAAAATGGCAGTCTCCGCATTTTCGTCCCGCAGGGTGTCGCCGCGTTCGTCACGGTTAACAGCGGTGCAAGCGTGACCTTCCCGGACGATTATCTCCAGACCGGCAATCAGGTTTACCCGAACAGCGAATTATCCAACGTCGGAACAACGTACCAAGTCACGGTCAACGCCACTGCGCTGAACGGCACAATTACAATAGTGAACTCGCAGAATTAACTAATTCGTAGAACCAGAACGCAATCGGCAGTGAAAAAAGAATCGAATCCAGCCGATCTAAAATTCCGCCATGTCCCGGAATCAGGTTCGAGGAATCTTTCGCTTGGAACGAGCGCTTGAGCATGGATTCGCCAAAATCGCCGAAGGGACAAATAACAGCGATCGACAGCGCAAAGCCCAGCGCATACCGCAGCGGCATCAGCGATCGGACGGGTGGAAAGAACGAATGTGCGATCAATGCGATGCACAGCGTAAAAAAAACACCGCCGAAATAGCCTTCCCAGGTTTTACTTGGGCTTACTCTCGTGAACATATGGTGACGCCCGAAAGTCCGCCCGAAAATATACGCGCCAATATCGGTCGAAAAGGTCAAAAATAGCATGAGCACCAGCCAGATCAACCCGTTTTCGAGCTGACGCAACGCGACGGCGTAGGATCCAAGCCAGCCAAGGTAAACAACGCCCGTAACCAGCGTCGAAAATCCGTTCCCCGCCGCGTCATTTCCAAGTTCATACGTTACGACGCTGTAAACCATCGACAGCATGAAACACAGCGTAAACAGCCGCCAGCTCCAATCAAAGCCGACGAAGTAACGGCAAAGGCACATGACCACGACCATCGTGACCATGAAAATCGTCGAGGTTCGGTTCCCCTGATGTTTTAAATAGAGATGATTAAACTCCCAAGCGCCTAAACCCAAAAAAACGCAAGCCATCAGAAGAAAAACGACGCCGCCGACGTAGATCATGATGCACGTCGCCGGCAGCAGGACAACCGAACTGAGGACGCGCTGCTGGAAATTGGTCAGTCGGTTAAACGGATTCATTCGCCGAGAGTTTCCCGAAACGGCGGTCGCGTTTCGCATACCGTTCAATTGACTTCCGCAGTTCGTCAGCGCCGAAATCAGGCCAAAGCACTTCCGGAAAGTCCCATTCAGAATACGCCGCCTGCCAAATCAGGAAATTGGAAACACGGTATTCGCCGCTCGTTCGGATAACGAGGTCCGGATCCGGCGTCCCCGCAGTAAAGAGATTCGCGGTAATTGTCTCTTCGCTAATCTCCTCCGGAGAGATTCCAGCCGCGACGATCTTCCGGACGGCATGAACAATTTCATTCCGTCCGCCGTAGTTCAGCCCGACCGACAGGATCAGGCGATCGTTCGTTTTGGAACGTTCGACCGCCTGGTCAATTTTATTGAGCAGGTCGGCGGGCATTCCTTCACGCTGACCCAAATGCACGATGCGCACGCCCTCTCGTATCATTTCCCCAATTTCGTTCACAAACGCATCGTTAAATATCTGCATCAAGCCCTTGAGCTCGTCCTGAGGACGACCCCAGTTCTCGGTCGAAAACGCATAAATCGTCAGGTACTCCACCCCATACGTTACGCAGGCTTTAATAATGCGCCGAAGGTTTTCCGTTCCCTGCCGATGACCAAAGATACGCGGGAGTCCGCGCTTTTTCGCCCAGCGCCCGTTCCCATCCATGATCACCGCAATGTGGCGCGGAATACGCTCCGCCGGCAGCTCGAGAGGAGTTAAAGGAGAATCCGCCATGCGATTTCCTTAGACTTCCATGATTTCAGCTTCTTTTTTCTTGCCGATAACCTCGACCTCAGCCGTCATTTTATCCGTCAGCTTCTGAAGCTTGTCTTCGCCGCCCTTAAGTTCATCTTCCGAAACGAGCTTTTCTTTTTCAGCGTCTTTCATGCTCTTAACCGCGTCTCGGCGGACATTTCGAATCGCGACGCGCGATTCTTCAAGCCGGTTATTAACGACCTTGACGAGTTCTTTGCGGCGCTGTTCGGTCAACGGCGGGAGCATTAATCGGATCTGTTTTCCGTCATTGCTCGGCGTCAAACCCAAATCTGACGCCTGGATCGATTTTTCCATCGCGCGGATCAACGAAGCTTCAAAAGGACGGATGAGAATCGTTCGTCCTTCCGGAACGCTAATCGTTGCGACCTGATTAAAGGGGGTCGGCGCTCCATAGTAATCGACTTCAAGTTTTTCAACGAGCGCTGGTGTGGCTCGACCCGTTCGAATCCCTTCCAAATCGCCCTTTAACACGCTCAGCGCGGATTTCATCCGACCTTCAGCATCCGTAAGAATCTCCTGAATCATATCCATTCCTCTACTTTCTTCGCTTATTATACCTTATCCGCCGTCGGGCGTCCCCTGAGGCGAAAACGGATCTTGGTTCGCCGGTTCGAGCGGCGCAGGCAGTTCGGGCGGGCTTTCGGTATTTTCCGGACGAACGCTCGCCGGCGGCTGACCGCCAACCGTTTGCAAGTAAACGTCAAGATGATTGACCAAACTTCGTACTGATTCGCTCGCCGCCGCATAGCGTTCATCCGTCTCAATTTCATATTGCATCAAACGCAAATCGCTGATGTCGGGCTCATGGAGAAGGGCGTTAATCCGAGCCATAGCCCTGCCAATATCTTCGTTTGAAACGAACGCTTCCGCGATCAGGACGAAATAATCTTTCTTCAGGTCGCGATGCAGCGACGCCGGATTAATATCATAGTATTCAAGCGGCATGACCGTGCAGCTGGCGATATACGCCAAAATAAACCCGAATACCAATCCGGTCAATAAGTAAAGTCGGCTTCCGCGCCCCGGTTTGACCATTTTCCCACTGCTCCTAATTCCCGCCCCACGGCGCCGACGTCGACAGCCAGGGATCGTTCTGCGTCAGGAACGGATCACCCGTAGCCTGGTTCATAAACGGATTCGTGTGGAGCGCATCCTGCTCCGCCGTTTCCGCGCCTTGATCCGCGAACGGATCGTCAGGAACCGCCGTCGGAACGATTGGCGTCGGAAGAGAAAGCGCGGAGGTCGGAACGAAACCAGGAACTTCACCGATTTCCAAAATCGGCGCAGATTGCGCCGTCGGCGTAGGCGTCGCCTGGAGCGGGTTAAAATCGATATAAATATCATCCGGACGGAGACTGTCCTCGACCTGACCGCTGATCGCCGCCTTCAGTTCGTAAAGCATGTCAATATCCGAATCCGAGTATCCCAGCTTTTCAGCATTTTCGATCGCGCGTAAAATTGCCGCTTCCGTCGACTCCTCTTCCAGCCGATCGAGACGAATAATCGCGTCGAAACGTTTGCTTTCCGATTGATAGACTTCCGCGACCATCAGGACATAATCCGTTTTATAATCCTGACGCAGGTCATGATAGGTCGAATCAACAACATGAACCGGATAGACCATCCACGCAAAATACAACCCGACGCCGAAGCCGAGGACGATCATAACCGTGAACCAAAAACCGCGTGAAGTTGACATAGCCAAAACCTATTTTATCAGATGGCTCGGGAAACGGAGAAAAACGACCCGCCAAATCCCGTTTCGATCAAGGTAAAATTAAGCATGATGGAACTAATCCGTTGGTTCGGTCCGTCTGATTTTCAGGAGATGAATTACTATGAACCATGAACTTACGACGAAAAAACGCAAGATTCTCGAACTTTTAGCCGAAAAATACCCGACAATTCAAGCCGCAGCAACCCAAATTATCAACGACGAAGCGCTGCGCCAGCTTCCGAAAGGCACGGAGCATTTCATGTCCGACCTTCACGGCGAATACCCAGCCTTCACCCATATCCTTAACAACGCATCCGGCGAGATTCGCCAAAAAGTCGATAAACTATACGGAAAAATCCTGACCGTTGAAGAGCGGGCTCAGCTTTCAACCCTGATTTATTACCCGGAAGAAAAGCTCAAGGAAGTAAAAAATAATGGGGTCGAGAGCATCGCCGGATGGTACACGGTGACGCTTCACCGACTGATCGAAGTCGCTCACCTGGTTTCGCTCAAGTACTCGCGGAAAAAAGTCCAGAAAGCGATACCCAGCGAATATAATTTCATCCTCAATGAAATCATCAATGCCGAAGAGACACATCGTGAAGATTATTACGAGCAAATTATTCAAACCGTCGTCGAAATCGGCAGCGCAGAAGACATGATTATCGCGCTCGCGACCGTCATTAAGCGGCTCATCGTCGACCGGCTCCATATTGTCGGCGACATTTTTGACCGCGGTCAGCGTCCGGATATTATCGTTGACCGTCTCATGGAGCATCACGCGGTCGATATTCAATGGGGGAATCACGACGTTCTCTGGATGGGCGCGGCGGCAGGGTCACCCGCCTGCATCGCGACGGTCCTTTTCAATGCGATCAAATATGGCAATTTAGACAGTCTCGAAACCGCCTATGGGATTAACCTGCGCCCGCTGGCGATTTTCGCACAGGACACTTATTCCAAATCAGCTCGCTTCAAACTCAAATCTACCAACGGCTCGTACGGACTGAAGGATGAGACGATTCTGGAAAAAATGTATCATGCCATCGCGATCCTGCTGTTCAAATTAGAAGGTCAGCTTCTCAACCGGCATCCTGAATATAACATGGACGACCGGAAGATCCTCGAACGGATTGACTTTGAGGCAGGGACGATCGATATCAACGGCACGCGCTACCCCATCGACACACAGGATTTAAAAACCGTTGACCCGAGTCACCCGTACGAATTGACGAGCCGGGAAGAACCAGTGATCAACCAGCTTGTGACTTCGTTTACCAACAGTTATAAACTTCAGCGCCATATGCGCTTCCTTTACGGCGTCGGCTCAATTTATTTCGTCTGCAACGGCAACCTCATGTTCCATGGCTGCGTCCCCATGGACAAGGACGGAAGCTTTTTAACGCTCGAAATCAACGGCAATACCGTCCGCGGACGCGAACTCTTTGACACGGCGGATCGCCTCGCACGCTTAGGATACTACGCACCCACTGGTTCGCCCGAAAAAGAAGCGGGAATGGATTTTCTTTACTTCTTGTGGTGCGGACGGAATTCACCGCTCTTCGGACGCGATCACATTACCACCTTCGAACGTCTCTTTATCGAGGATGAAACGACCTGGAAAGAGGCGGACAACCCATATTACCGCATGATCAATGATCCGTCGTTCGCGAACAAACTCTTCGAGGAGTTTGAACTAAACCCAGCCATTGGGCATATCATCAATGGTCATGTCCCCGTCGCGACGCAGAAAGGCGAATCCCCGATCAAAGGCGGCGGCAAAATTATCGTGATTGACGGCGGCTTTTGTAAAGCGTACCAAGCCAAAACCGGTATCGCCGGCTACACGCTAATCTACGATTCACACGGAATGCGCATCGCCGCACATGAACCATTCGCAGGGGTCGAAGCCGCGATTTTAAACAACAGCGACATTCTCTCGCAAGAAGAAGTTTTCGACGCACAGCAGGAACGGCTTAAAGTCAGCGATACCGACGCCGGCGCCCGCCTCGAACAGCGCACACACGATCTTAAAAAGCTGCTCGCAGCCTACCGCTCCGGCGTCATCAAACAGAAAATTATCGATCCAGAACACGCAGGAGAACCCATATGAGGAACCGGTTCCAATTAGACGATTTTGATCAGGATGAGAATATCCTGAATCAACCGCCGCAGCGCAATCCGCAATATCCAGCGCGTCATTCGATTCGCGATGACGGGTACGATGATGGGTATAGTAATCCCCGCCATGCGTACGGCGATGAGAATCCGCCGAGACATCCAGCGCAAAAAGGGCGATATGATGATGAATCAATGTCATACGATGACCGGTACACGGATCGTTTCCGTCCGCAAAAAGGCACGTACGGATACAGCCCCAGACCGAACGCAGCCTACGGCGCCCCAAAAGCGGGAATCAGTGCGTGGGTTTATTTTCTCATCATCTTTCTCTTCGGCGGCGCCGCGGCATTCACTTACTACTATATCGACAGCCCGGCGAAGAAAACCGGCAGGAGCAGCGTTCCACGCCCCGAGTCAACACCCATCGCGCTGCCAACGAGCTCAACGGGGGGCGGGAGCATACCGCTTTCCACCCTAATCCCGCTTCCAACGAATTCGATAGGCGGCGTGATCCCGACGCGCCAACCCAACGCTCCGTCCGGACTGATTCCCTCCCCTCCATGGGGCAGCTCCGCCGGTACATCATCCGGTTCGAGCGGGACTTCCGGGGGGATCAGTTCCGGGACCAGTTCCGTCGACGTCGGCACAACGATTAACGTCAATGAGGTCACGGAGACTCATGAGAGTTATGAAGGTCTAACCGCGGTCCAAATCGACAACCGTTGGGGATTCATTAATCAAAATAACGTGGTTGTGATCGCGCCGATCTATGAAACGGTTACGAATTTCATCGATAACATCGCCGTCGCGAAAATTGATGGACGAACCGTTATCATCAACCAGGTCGGCGAGATTATTGAGCAAGCGCCGGATCAAATCGTTTGCGCAATTTTTGAAATAATCAGCGCCTCGCTTGACTATAAAATTATCAACATGACCCAGGTCAATCAGTACTGGTCGTTTTTTGATTCGATTCTCGTCGCGATTCAGACCGGTAACTGGGACTTTATCACCGAGGACCAATTTATGAGTCTGATTGAATGGATCCTCAACCTCGCCGTTCAACTCATCATCCTCGGCTGGAATATCGGTCTTGAGATCATTCGTCAGATCGAAGGACTATCTTAGGGTAAACTTTGAGGAAGCCGCCTTCGGGATGGCTTTCTCAAAGGAGACCATAGAAAAATGACAATTAAAGCAGTTTTATTTGATTTGGACGGGACGCTGCTCCCAATGGATAGCGACGCATTCGTAAAAACATATTTCGGGCTGTTGGCGGCGAAAGCTGCGCCGCTCGGTTATGAACCGGAAGCATTGAGCAGCGCAATTCTGAGCGGTACAAAAGCGATGGCGATGAACGACGGAACGAAAACGAACGAAGCTGTCTTCTGGGACAAGTTCGCTGAAATATTCGGAGAAGAAGCCCGAGCGCATCAAAGCGCAATCAACGACTTTTACCGCGTCGAATTTAACCAAACGCGGCAACACTGCTTCCCGACCGAAAAAGCGCGGAAAGCGGTTGAAATCGCGAAATCACGCGGTTTTCGCGTCGCGTTGGCGACGAACCCGATTTTTCCGGCGATCGCGACCGAAAACCGGATCCGCTGGGCTGGCTTCGAACTGGATGATTTCGAACTTTACACAACTTACGAAACGTTCAACGCCGCGAAACCGAACCCGAGATATTTCGTTGAATTCGCCCGCCGCATGGGACTTGAACCGTCCGAATGTGCGATGATTGGAAACGACGCGACGGAAGACATGGCGGCGGCTAAAGCAGGAATGCCCGTCTTTATCCTGACAGATTGCCTGCTCAACCGCGATAATCTCGACCTGAGCAACGTTCCGCATGGCTCGTTTGAGGAACTCTTCAAGTTTATCGAAACGCTCGCCTAAAGAGAATCGAAGAAAAGAGGAAGAAGATCATGTCCAAAAGGTTAGTTGCCTATTTTTCTGCGAGCGGTGTGACCCGAAGCGCTGCTGAAAAAATCGCCAAAACTGCCGAAGCGGATATCTTCGAGATCAAGCCTGCCGTTCCTTATTCAAGCGCGGATCTGAACTGGCAGAATCCAGCCTCGCGCAGCTCGGTTGAAATGCACAAGGTTTCATCCCGCCCAGCAACTTGTTCGAATAACGCTAAAATCGCTGATTACGACGTAATCTTCGTTGGTTTCCCGATCTGGTGGTACATTGCCCCAACGATAATCAACACGTTCCTGGAACAATACGATTTTTCGGGAAAGAGAATTATTCTTTTCGCGACGTCCGGCGGAAGCGGATTTGGAGAAGCCGCATCATTTCTCCGTCCCAGCGTCGGCTCGTCCGCATCGATTGAGGAAGGAAAGATGATCAAGGGTCAAACAAGCATTGATGAGATAGCGAACTGGATTAAAAGTTTAAATCTCTGACGTTTGGACGGAAGCAAAAATGGAAATTACGCTTGGAATCGGAACGAATCTCGGCGATCGCACGGAAAATATCCGCCTCGCGATCCAACTTCTGGCGCCGACCGTAACCGTGACGCGTGTCTCATCTGTCTACGAAACCGAACCCTGGGGTTACGCGGATCAGCCGTCATTTTATAACGTCGCCGCCTCCGGGAAAACCGAGTTAGATCCGCGCAGCCTTTTATCCTTCGTGAAATCGATTGAACGGCGAATGAAGCGCGCTGAGACGTTTCGGAACGGTCCGCGCATCATTGACATCGATATTCTTTATTATGAAAAGGACCAGTTCAGGACGGAGTCCCTGACCATTCCGCATCCGCAAATCGCCAACCGGCGCTTCGTTCTTGAACCGCTCCTCGAGCTTTTCCCAGATGGATCAGATCCAATCACCCAAATCCCTTTCCACGCCCTGCTCGCAGCCGCGCCGCGGTCAGGAGTCACCCGGCTTGACCTCCCGTTATCGCTCGAAAAACCCGTTTTTCGCTTCGGCGTTAAAACCTATACGTTGGGGATCCTGAACCTGACACCGGACAGTTTCTCGCAGGATGGACTCTACCGTGAGGACAGCGCGGGGCAGGACGATCCATCGGTCACCGCGCGCGTTCTAGCGCAGTCCGGCGAATACCTCCGCACCGGAGCGTCGGTTCTCGATTTAGGCGCTGAATCGACGCGCCCATCGTTTACGCCCGTCCCGCCCGAAGATGAACTGAATCGTCTGCTGCCGGCTGTCCGCGTCATCCGCGATCAGTATCCGAACGCTGTACTTTCGATCGATACAACGAAAGCCATCGTCGCCGAAGCGGCGCTTAACGCCGGAGCTGACTGGCTCAACGATGTCAGCGGCGGAATGCGTGACCCGGAAATGATCCCGCTGGCAGCCGATGCAAACTGCCCAATTGTGCTGATGCGCGCGGAACCATTTACGCAGGACGCGACCGTCATCGACCAGGTCATGGCGCAATTAGACATCATCGTCAACCACGCACTGAAACAGGGGCTGCGTACCGGGCAAATCATCATCGACCCCGGGATCGGCTTTGGCACGAGCGTCTGGGACAATCTTGAAATCATGCGAAATCTGGACACGCTTAAGAAATTAGGCTTCCCGATCCTCCTCGGACCGAGCCGAAAATCGGTCATCGGTAAAACGATGCAGCGGGACGTTAACGAACGCATCGGCGGTACTGCCGCGCTCGTCAGCGCCGGCGTTAAGGCGGGCTGTGACCTGATCCGCGTCCATGACGTCGACATCATGGATCAAGCCGTGCGCATGTGCGATTTAATTTGGCGGTAATTCGCATATTTCGATTAGAATTAAGGAACGAAGAGAACGGCGCGTTCGAGTCCCTGCGCCGATGATTTTTCAAATAGGAGCGAACGATGGCGAATTACATTGGATGTGATTTAGGCGGAACGAATATGCGTGCAGCGATTGTCAACTCTGAAACTGGCGCAGTATCAAACTTGGAAGTCGTCCCAACGCTCGGACGCGAAGGACCGGAAGGCGTTTTGGCGCGCATGGTTAACCTTTTTGCGACGATTATCGGGAAAGCGAAACTGTCGATGGAGGAAATTCGCGGCATTGGCGTCGGATTTCCGGGAATGCTTGACATGGAGCATGGCACGACGACGTTTATTACCAACCTGCCGGGGCATTGGATTGACGTTCCGGTTGCGGAGTATATCCAGCGTCAAACCAATATCCCGGCTTTCTTGATCAACGATGTGCGTTCGATAACCTGGGGCGAAATGATTTTCGGTGCGGGGAAGGGCTGTAAAAACATGGTTCTCTACGCGTTGGGGACGGGCGTCGGCGGCGGCGTCGTCATCAACGGCGA
The DNA here is from genome assembly GCA_034430135.1 of Flexilinea sp. Lineage (GTDB taxonomy): Bacteria > Chloroflexota > Anaerolineae > Anaerolineales > Anaerolineaceae > Flexilinea. Next base: position 35,337 of record DAOUFB010000206.1, read on the forward strand.
ACTCGTTCTCGGGAACACGGGACAGGCTGGCGAAGTCGGGCATATTATCGTCGACCCATCCGGTCCGCTTTGCAACTGCGGGAATAGCGGCTGCCTGGAACAGTATTCGTCCGGACCGGCGATCGTTGCGGCTGCGCTGAAATCGGTCGTCCATGGCGGAACGACCATTCTCGCGGAAATGGTCGGAAATGACCTGAATAAGATGACCGCTGAAGTCGTCGCCAGAGCTGCGTTAGCGGGCGATATGGCGGCGAAAAATATTTTTGAGCAGGCAGGGACCTACCTCGGGATCGCGATCGCGGATTCACTGGTGCATTTAGAGCCGGAGCGCGTCATTATCGGCGGCGGGGTCTCGAAAGCGGGCGAGCTGCTGCTCGAACCGGTGCGTCGAACGATTCGCGAACGCGTGCGCCTGATTCCGCTGGATAAAGTTCAGATCGTCCTCTCGCAGCTGGGGAATGATGCGGGTGTGATCGGTACGTCCATGTGGGCGGATCATCAGCTGAAAAAGCTGGGGAAATAAGCGCTCGTTAGACAACAAAAAAAACTCCGCCTGATTTGAGCGGAGTTTTTTATCTAATCGCACACGACCCGTCTTATAACACGTTCCATGGATTCACGTAGCCGCCGCCGTAGCGCACTTCAAAGTGAAGGTGGGGACCCGTCGAATTACCCGTGCTGCCGCCCTGTCCAATGACCTGTCCTTGCGACACGCCCTGACCGCAGCTAACCGAAACACTGTTAAGGTGAGCGTAGAGCGTCTGGTAGCCGTTCCCATGATCAATCATGACCATGGTCCCGTAGCCGCCGCTAATCGGACCGGAGTAAATGACCGTCCCGCCGTCGGAAGCGAAAATCGGTCCGCCTAAAACGGTCGCAATATCAATCGCCATATGACCCGACCAGAAATCATTCCCGGAAATGGAATGACTCGCCGAGGGCCAGACGAACGACCCATTCCCATAGCCGGCGTAATCCCAGTCACAGCCGCCCGGTCCGGAGATGCGTTTCTTCACGCCCGAATTTTTCGAGTATTCGTAGACGACCGGACTGATAACCGCTGTGGCGCGGTAACCTCCCGGCAGTAGGACATAATCACCTGCCTCGATTTCTGGAGAAGTCAGATCAAGTTTATTCGTTGGGTAAGAGAGGATATCCTTCACCGAAACATGATACTTATCTGCGATTCGTTGGAGGACGTCATTATCTTTCCATTTATAGTAAATCCCATCGCCCGGCGGAATAATCAGCTCGTCTCCGACCGAAATATTATGCGCATCGTCATGAAGAACGTTTTCATTTGACCAGAGGATCGTCTCCGGATCCAGGTTGAACTTCGAGGCGATCGAATAAATTGAATCGCCGGACTGAATCGTATACTTCGTGGCTTCGGTCTGCGTTGACTCCGGTTTATCGGTCACGAGAATCGATGAGCGGCGAATTGCCGCGCCGTCGTCCGCGCTATAGGTCGGGATCGTGCTCGGGAGCGTCGTATTCGATTCAACGCGTTCCACGAAACTTGCGCCAATTTCAGCGCTGCGATCCGACGCGCTGGTCATGCCGCGGATAATCGGTGTCCGCTGCGCGATGACGACCCCCATGAAAAACATCGCGGCAAAAGCGCCAAGCCAAAGACCCAGAATCATCCAGGTCGACGGTTCCCGGCGCTCCTTACGTTCTACTTCGAACTTCATGCTGCCTCCGTTAAGTTCTCCAAGAATTCAGCATTTGTCTTTGCCTTATTCATTCGTTGGATGAGCGCCTCCGTCGCGACGGCGGTATCCATACCGGCGCCCTGCGGCGGCTGCGAAATCATTTGCATATACATTCGGCGCATCAGCCAGACACGCGGGAGATCCTGCCCGATGAGCAAATCTTCGCGGCGCGTACCCGATTTTTCAATATCAATCGCCGGGTAAATCCGCCGTTCCTGCAGCTTCCGTGAAAGGTGCAGCTCCATGTTCCCCGTGCCCTTAAACTCCTCGTAGACGACATCATCGAGACGCGAACCCGTATCGACAAGCGCCGTTGCTAAAATCGTCAGTGAACCGCCCTCTTCGAGGTTCCGCGCCGCACCGAAAAAGCGCTTCGGAGGATACATCGCAGAAGGATCCATACCGCCGGAGAGCGTTCGACCGGACGGATTCACGACCATGTTATACGCGCGGGCAAGACGCGTCAGCGAGTCAAGCAAGATGACGACGTCCTTTCCAACTTCAACGAGCCGTTTCGCCCGTTCGAGCGTCATTTCCGACGTGCGGACATGCTGGTTCACAGGTTCATCAAAGGTCGAGGCAACGACTTCGGCGTCAACCGAGCGATCCATGTCGGTAACTTCTTCCGGACGCTCGCCGATGAGCGCGATGATGAGATGAATTTCGGGGTAATGCGATGAAATTGCGTTCGCGACCTGCTTTAGAATCGTCGTTTTCCCAGCTTTCGGAGGAGAAACGATCATGCCGCGCTGTCCGCGCCCGATTGGGGCAATCAAGTTGATGAGACGCGTCGCCATTCCCGACGGCTCCGTTTCAAGGTCGAAGCGGTTGTCCGGAAATATCGGGGTCATCGACTCGAACGTTTTGCGTTTCTTCGCCTGCTCCGGCGTTAGTCCATTGATCGATTCGATACGCAGCAAACCATAATGCCGTTCAGATTCGCGCGGCTGGCGAACGTAACCGATCACCTGATCCCCGTTGCGGAGGTCGTAGCGGCGGAGCTGCGCCTGTGAGACGTAGACGTCCTCTTTTCCAACCTGATAATTCGTGCGCAGGAAACCAATTCCCTCATTTTGAATTTCGAGAATTCCCCCGCGAATATCGACGCCTTCTTTTTCGCCTTCAGCCTGCCGAATTTTAACGATAAGCGTATCTTTCTTCATTCGTGCAGCGTTCGGGACATCTAATTCTCCCGCTATTTTTCGGAGTTCCTTCAAGGGGAGATTAAATAATTCTTCAGCTCTCATTCGTATTTTTTCCATTTCGTCTGTTGCAACTTGAGCCACTCTACATCAAATTCCCGTAAACCGAAGGATTTAACCACAAACACAATCAAGAACCATGCGTAGTTAATCAGTTTTTCACTTCGGAGTTTAATTCGATTCAAACGGCAGTTTTTTAGCTCTTTCTACGGCGAGCAGCAAGCCAGAACAGCGCCGCACGAGTCTATCTCTCCACATTATAGCACAATAAGTACCCGGTGAACTCCGGAGATTAGGCTAATTTTCATGACAATCCGACTAAGGAAGCGAAATTTCCGGAACCTCAGCGCGCCATTCGGAACGAATCCGTTCAATATTCGGATTCCCTGCGTAAAACCCATGCATCTCATTCGGGATCAACGCTGCAATTCGGCACATGACATCGTCGGTCATCTCGCGCAGCGACTCCGCACGCCGCGCCGGATCGATTGGCTCGTACGAAACAGGAAGTCCGAAGCGAAGCGTCAGCTTCGGACGCCGGAGGCGCTTCAAATCCGCGAAGAAACGCTCCGTTCCAACAACAGCAGCGGGGACAATCGGGACGCCCGCTTTAAGCGCAATCATGGCGACGCCTTCTTTTCCTTGATTCAACGATCCAGTTTTCGATCGCGTTCCTTCCGGAGAAAGCGCAAAGGCGCCGCCTTGTTTTAGCCAGGTATACGCGGCTTTGACCGCGCTGAAATCCGCCCTCGTCCGGTCAATCCAGACGAGATCGAGCGACTTCACGACCCATTGCAGGAAACGGACGTTCTTATATTTATCGGTGATAAATGCGGACCAGTCGTCCCGTCTGTGCTGAACCGCCAAGAGCGGAAAATCAGTGTACGAGACGTGATTCATGACGATAAGGAGCGAACCTTCCGACGGGAGAAGCTCCAAATTTTCAACCGTTACATCACAGAGCAGATTAAAGGCTTTATGGACAATTGAAATTAAAGTTGAACGTTTCATAATTCAGCCTCCAATTTTTAGGGTAACTTAAACTGATTAACATGATTTCCAAGCGTGTCGACGACCCAGACCGAGCCGTCCGCGCCAACCGCCAGACCAACCGGCATCGACAGCCGGTCAATTCCGCCGCCCGCCGCATTGAACGACAGGATAAGTTCGCCTTCGCGGGTATAGAGCCAAATGAGACCGGCTTCCGGATCTGTAAAGAGAATCCGCCCGTCGTTCGTGAACGCGATATAAGGCTTATTATCCATCGACTGGGAGTACCAGGCGGAGACGTCGAAAGAGGTCAGCGGCTTCGGCGAAAGCGTCGGATCGCTGATGTCGAAAACTTGAACGCGCTGGTTCCAGGTATCGGCGATCGCCATAAACGTATCTTGATAGACGGCGATCCCGACCGGCTCGTCAAATTCGCCCGCGCTCATGCCGACCGTTCCGTAACTTTGGAGGAATTTTCCGTCCTGATCGTAAATCATGATGCGCTTGTTTCCCGTGTCCGTTACGTAAACGCGCCCGCGTCCGTCGAGCGCGACCGCGCGCGGTCCGTAGAACGAAGCGACGGCGCTGTCCGGATCATTCGCGAGCCACTCGAGCAGGTATTCGCCGTCTGCACTGAATTTCAGCATGCGGTGATTCCAGGTATCGGCGACAAAAACCGAACCATCGTCAGCCACCGCAATGCCCCAAGCCTGATTAAAGCCGCCATGATCCTGATTATCGAAACCGAATTTGTACACACCTGAATTGTCAAAAACGTCAATCCGAGCGTTGTCCGTATTCATAACGTAAATATCGCCATTTGGCGCTAACGCCAGGTTGCGCGGACGATTGAGCTGACCCGAGCCCATACCGGGTTCACCGAATGACTGAACCGGATTCAGCGCTGTGAATTTTTCGTCGGGGAAGGACGCCGACTCGCTCGCATCCGCCGCGATCTCCGCCGCATCGCCAATTTTCCACATCTTCCGCATCAGGTCTTTTTTCATGTATACGACCATCCGCGCCGCAGGTTCCCAGGTCTCCGCGGTCATCGTCGTTGAAGCTGTCAGCTTGGCGTAACGGCTAAAATCACGGTTGAGCCAGATGTCGATCACAGCCTGACGCATGGTCGGATTCGTGATCGTTTTCCAGATCGACGATGCATTCAGGTTGAAATATCCCTGATTCGGCCACCAAAGGCGAATGTATTCGTAACGATAGTACGCGTCACCGACGATCGGAAGCAGCTTGGCGTCTTTAGCGGTGTTGGCAATAATAATGTCATATTCACGCAGTTTCCGCGTTGGCGCTTCGTCGAAATCGAATTTATTCGTGTAATCGCGGAAATACCACCAATATGGGTAGCGCGCGTCATTATCATAAGCGACACGAATCGTTTTTCCTTCGCCCGTCCGCGCCGAGATTTCTTCGATTTCACGGAGGACGACTTTCGGCGAGGCGGAGGCATGCGCATACACGAGGTATTCAGTCGCCATATCATAGTTGACAAACGAGGACTGGTAAGCCGTCCGTCCCTGAAGAATCAGGAACATCACGCCCGCCGCCAGCAGGTAGAACCGCCCAATCCGCGCCCCCTTCCATTTCCGCAGCGTTTTAAAGAGCGCAATACCGACAATGATCAGCGTAAGGGCGGACGACACGAACCGTCCGGTCGCCTTGAGCCCCGCCATGTCCGTCGTTCGGAACGGAAGAAGTCCGGTCGAGAACGGCGCAAAAATCCCGCCGAGCGCATAGAGGGCAATGATAGTCAACGATAAAACCCAGAGGCTTTCAACGCTGAAAACTTTTTTCCGTTCGAGCGACTCAAAGAACGCCGCGAAACCCCATGCTCCGGAAAGCACAAGCGGCAACGCAATATGCACACCCAGCCAAGGCATTTTTTCGCCCGCGACTGAGTACGCAATCAGCGCAGTCAATCCCCAAAAGAGGAAAAAGGCTAACGTCGGAATCCGTTTCGGCGTCGGCGAAGCTTCCTCAAGCGCGCCGCTCAGAACGTCTTCCAGCTCGCCGTCAAGTTCATCGAGCGAAACACCGTCAATCTCAAGCATCTCGACAGCTTTTGGAGTCTCATCCGTCTCGACCTCAACCCATTCAAATGTCGATTCATCGGCGTCGTCCTCCTTCGGATGCGCTGATTTTTCTGCCTTGAAATTAAAAGCGTCGGTTAACCGATCCATGCCCGGGACAGTCGAAAACGCACGGCGCTTGACGGCAATAACGATCGCCGCGATCGTTCCAAACAGAGCCGCAAATTCATAGACCGGGATGATAACGGTCGCGTAATAGTAAAGCGGCTGTCCTCCGCGCTGAACTTCCTGCTGGGATAGCCAATAACCAAGCGAGCCGACGACTCCGGTAAAGAACCCGTTCCCATTTGAGAACATAGTTGTATAAAAAACGATAAAAATCAGGTAAAAAATCGCGATGCCCCGGAGGAAAATCCGCCGATTCCACCAAACCCCGATCACGATCGAAATCACCATCAGGACGGCAAGAACCAGTCCGGTTTTCATCATGCCGTTCGCGGAATAATCAAGCGGGTTCCAGCCCAGGAGCGTCACCGGCATCGCCGTCAGCTGAGGCAGGATTAACGCCATCAGATAAACAATCAGGTTGAACGACGCCATTTCACGGAATGGCTTCCACGTGAACCGCTTGACCGTCGTCACGACGACGAACAGGAGAACCAGCGCGCCGAGAGCCATGACCCCGAGGGAAATCAGTTTCGTCATCCTCGTTGGATCGCCTTCGGTCGTCAGCAAATCCGGCAGTCCGATACCGGTCAAAACGAAAAAGAAGGAAAGCCCGAGAAGCCCCATCGAGCGGAGTTTCGTTTCATCCGATTTCCAGCGCAGCATCCAAACATCGCGCAGGAAAAGGAACCCGGCGAAAATCAATAACTGCGCCGTATAGATATAGGAAACCTCTTTGGTAACGAACTGGAACGCAGTAATCCCCGCCAACATCAGGAGCGATTTTTCATCACGCTTTTCAAGATAATGCAGGAAGTAATAAAACGTCGCAACCGCAAAAAGCTCGATAAACGCCTCGTTACGCGTGTAACGACCGTAAAAAAGGATCAGCGGCGATATCGTCATCAACAGTCCGCCCATCAGTGCGCCAACCCGTCCGAGGTAGCGGCGGTAACCGAGAAGAACGAAAAGCGCCGCCGCTATCGAGAAAAGTGCGGCTGGGATCCGAGCCGCGAAGTCGTTCGCGCCAAAAAGGAAATAAGATAAAGCCAGCAGGTGGAACTGGAAAGGTCCGTGCGTAATCGGGTCATGCGCATATCCGCCGCCCGTCGATAACGTATATGCCGGAACGACATGATTCACTTCATCATGGGACATGACGCGTTCGCCAAGGATAATGAAGCGGCTCAAAACAATCGCAATCACGATCAACGTCACGAACAATTTTTCGTACGAAAACGCCGGAAATGCCTGAAAGACCGGTCGATCTAAAATTGATCTTGGTTTTTCGGCGGCGGATTGAGCTTTTAAGTTGATCATCATGAAAAATTTTCCTTCCTGTACTTTCCGAAAGCCGGGTTATTCGCCCGCATTATAAAACTGATAGACCGCGCCGGAAATATCCGCCGCGAGAAGATTGGTCGAGTCAAAAGGCAGCTGGTTTTCGCTCCAATAAAACATGGTGAACAGGTACGGCGTCGACGGGGAATAAACGACTCCAACGTCGGAAATACCATGAATTAATCCGTCCGTTTCAAGAATCCAACCGTGTTTATGCGCAACGCGGGTCGTTTCCGGAATTCCTGCCTCTAAAAGAACCGCCGTCTTATTCGCTGACATCTCGTCAAGCATGGTGACGCATTCCTGTTGGGTCACCGCGTTATCAAAAACAGCGCGAAGCGTTCCGCCATTATACACGGCGCACTGGTAAATATCGTCCAGGATCATCGAAATTTCTGCCGGCGTCGTTTGATTGTAGCGATCCGGCTTCGTATCAATATCCGTGCGCTGGTTCGCCGGCGTTTCGTATTGAGCTAAAAGCGGCGCGCCAACGTAAAAGTACCCGCCGAGAAATGTATTCTTCAGACCGATCGCCTTCAGGTATTCCTCTGTAAATGTGACCGGCGCTAAATCACCGCCGATTTCGGTCAAAATCGCATCCGCCGGTCCATTTTCCGAGACTTCGATCATCATTTTCAATTGACTTTCGAGAACCTCGGAAAGCGGAAGCTCATGATGAATGAAGAGATAAACCATGATCGGGATTTTAATGGTCGATGCAGCGGTAAAGGCAATATCCGGCGGGATTCCTTCACCGTCCGAAAATGCAAACGATATTTCTTCGCGCGTTTCAAGATCCAGAATATAAAATTCAGCGACACCCTCAAATCCATGGTCACGGACAATCTGGCGGATGATATATTGAAGATTTTGATCGGAAGCACGCGTCGGCGCCGTCCGGTTATACGGCAATATTACGCTTCGGTTCCGGGGGGAGCGAAGCGCATCCTCAATCAAGCGGATCGATCGGTCGAGATCGAGCGACGCACCCGGCTCGCCCGCCGTAAAACGGTTCGTCTCCGGATCCGGAATTGGTTCGCGCGCCGGGACATCGTAACGCGGGATAATTTCGTTTTCCAAATAAGAGCGGAGACGATCCCGCGAAATTGACGCAGAAAGAGGAATGGGCTCCGGTATCGGAAGCTGATTCCACATATAATCCAGAAAACCGATCCAAAAGTTACGCGTAATACGCTGAAGATCCGCCGCAGCTAACATCGTCTCAATGTTCAGGCTGAATCCGACCGCGGACGGGCGAACCTGAATCAGGGACGATCCATAGGAAAGCTCAATCGGAATTCCATACGCCTGAACGAGACGCTGTGCCGCCTCTGAACCGCTCAGCCCGCCGACCGGAACCTCCCCAATCGTCAGTCCCGGAGGAAGCACTGAACGCATCCGACTGTATTGCATCAGCTGCTGTCCCAGCATCAAGACGGAAATGAAAATCAGGATCTGAGACGTCCACTGTAAAATCGATACTCTATTTCGCCGTGTCATACCAGTTTAAATTATACCAGCCGCCCGAACACGAACCGAATCCGCGCGAAAGTCAAGTCAATCTTCCGCCGTTACCAGGCGTGTTTCCCGGTCGCCAGAAGGCAATCAATATCCTCGAACGCGTTTTCGAGCCGTTCTTGATGATACATTTCGTAATTATCGATGATCTCCTGCGTGACGCCCGCGCTGTCCCACTCACGCAGAACGTCGCCGGTGAACCGATCCTTCGCCGACGCATAGCGTTCAATTAAAAACAGGAAAAATTTCATTTCTTCGGACATTCAACTTCGCTCCGAATATGCTCTGAATTGCGCGGGTCGCCGGTAACTTTCTCAACTTCCCATATTTCGAAAAGCGAGCGTTCGCCGAACTCCCACATCGCGCACTCCGGATCTTCCAGCATCCGATGCGTCTCCGACAGCAGGAACGCCCGCACAGCTTCCATCTCGCTGAAATTATATTTATCCATGATTCGATCAATGACCCGCTGATTATAGTAATCCAACGAATACGTCCTGATTTTATTCATACCTGAAACGCTTCCTTACAGCGCAGCAGTCGAACCGCCGCTTCGGTCTTAAACGTATACTGGTCTTTTAGCTTTTGGGGTAAAAGCCGACGAATAGCCTCCGATTCATCATACATCCCCTGCTCATAAAGGTCGATCACGGATGAGGTCTGGTCATTCGCGGCCGGTCCGGAAATGATGTCCCAGTTATCCGGAATAAAGATCCCCCGCCGGTTTGCAACGACAAATTCAAGCCATTGACTATCGGGTTGCTCAAAACGCAAAACACGCAATTCATAAAGAGCCACGTCGATCATTTCATAGACTGTCACGAATGCATCCGATTGACGGAGCCGCTTCGCCGTCCGCTGAGCCCAACGTGCAGCCTGGTTTAAATCGCTCGTTGTATAAAAGCCAGAGCCAAAATCAAGTCTGCGTTGTTTTTCAAGCAAGCGCGGTTCAAGAACTTTAACGCTACTTCCGTGATAAAGAATCATGCTGACCTCCTTCTGGCTATGCGTGATTTTCCCGCTTTTTCGCCACAATCGAAAAAGCCATGCAGTCGTCCAGTCCGGCTCTATCCAACCAGCGCATTTCCTGATAATCCATGCGCCCGCCCGCGACCGCCTTGACGACGTCTAAACCAGCTCGCCGGGACATTCGCACAATCTCATCCAAATCATAACAGCATAACCGCTGTTCCGCGGATTCGCCCGTTTCCGAATCCCGCCAGCGGTCGACCATCACGTTCCCATCGCTCTCAAACGAATAGACGCGCTGAACCGTCCCCATCAGCTGCATCGACACGCCATGCGCCTCTTTCCAATAATGCTTATTATAAATATCGATATAGGCTGCGCCGATTGAACCGTTCAATAAGCGCCCAATGCGCGCAAGGAACGCTTCCTGATCCGCCGGATCGCCGACGCCGAATCCATCCAGATAGTAAATCAGGTCATAGCGATCTGCGAACGGATGACTTAGAAAGTCGCCGAGGATTATCTCCGGTCTCGACGCCTGACGCCGGAGACGGTTTTCCGCAAAATGAACGAGCTCCGGGTCCAGCTCCACCGCATCAACCTGATACCCCATCGCGGAAAAGACACCCGCTTCAAACCCTGCGCCGGAACCAATCTCCAGGAATCGTTTTCCCGTGGGCTTCGTTTCCGCTAAAACTTTCTTACAGCGCGATTCAGCGAAAGAGAGGTAAGCCGATTCACGCTGAACGAAAGTATCTTTCATCCATTCAAATTGTTTTCGATAAAAAGCGCGGTTTTCATTCATGCGCATTTGCTTTCTTGGAGATAATCCCCCATTCACGCCGCTTCCGAGGTGTTTACTTGAGAACTTTGTCTCGATGGACGCGGCGCTTCGCGATCCAGCGTTTTACCGGTCCGATCAGTCCCGTCGCGAACACCGCAGCGGAGGCAACAAAGATATAAACAACCGTCTTCCAGAACGGGAAGCGGCGGATCGCGTCCGCGCTGTATCGGGAATAGTACCACTGCGAGAAAAAGACGACAAAGATCCCTTCGATCAGGAGCCAGCGGACGAGCCACCCATCGCGTGTCCGCCGTGCAAAATCAACACCCCATGCGCAAAAATAGGCGATCAGCGGCAAAAAGATAACCCGATAGCGCGGATTGTCCCATTGATCCCCGCCGGCGCGGATCGACCCCGTGATCATCCAACCCGCCAAAAACAGCGCGATAAGGACCATCGTCGTCCGTTTCCTTGGATCGGCGATTTTTCGCGTCGAAAAAAGCGCGTAAAAAAGAACCGCGACGATAAGGTACCAGCCTGCTGCCCGGAATATTCCGACCGCTTTCCAATACGGCGTCGTCGGCTTGTAAAAAAGAATCGCGGGCAGCACCGGCTGCGTCATCCCGTAAACGCCTAAAAACAGCGTTCGGAACTGACCGCCGACTTCGCCGACGACTTTCTCGACCCAGCCCGACGCATTCTCAGTCGTATGAATATCAAAATGGATATACGCGTCGATCAGATCGCCCGTCGTCAGGATCATAGCGATCACGCCCACGAGTATCACGATACTCCCAACCGTCAGCCACTTTCGCGACCGCGGAATCAGGATCTCGCCCCAGACCCAGAGCGCACCCAGGATCAGCGCCGCGCCGACAACGAAAAGCGAAAACGGTACGAGGCAGATAACGCAGAGGACATAAACAACCAGCGAACGCCATGGGGTTCGATTCATCGTAAACAGCGCCCAGATGAGAACCGCTAAAATCCCAATCAGGAACGGCTCGCGCATTGGCGCACTGGCGTAAACGATCGCGTCGGGATAAAGCGCGTAAATCAGGGCTGCGCCCAACGCGATCCCGCCGCTTTCCCGCTCCTCGATCGCGCGGCGCAGGAACGGAACGCCCAGCGCACTGACCCACGCGCCAAGGAGAATGATCAGTCCGAACCGCTGAGCATCCGGAGAAAGAAGCTTATAAATCCAAACGCTCAGCGCCGCGATTCCGCCGTACTGATCGTTATGATACGCGTAGGAGAACGTCTCTCTGAGCGGAATCGCGTCCCGCTCCCCAACAGCAAGCAGCCAGGCTTCGCTGTCGCGGCGGTACGCATCATCAAACAGGTACCCGCTTTGCTGCTGAGGCTCGTTAACGTAACCGTAAAGTGGAAGGAGATTCTCCGTCGCGAGTCCCAGTCCGAGACGAAACGCGAACGCTAAAATCATCAGCCATGCCGTCGAAGCGCGGCGGTCGAACTTAACGTAAACCAGCGCGCTGATCAACGCAGCAGGAAGCGACAGCGCCAAGGAGGCGAGGAAACCGCGGAGGAAGTCCCCGGGCGAGAAAATCGCAACGAGGACGGACGTCACTATCGCCAAAATCAGCGCCGCGAAGAGGTATATTCTTTAAATAATCTCCATAAGTTCGGGCTTAAACGTGACAGCCTTTTGTTTTTTATTTCGCACATTCAGTACAGTTTTTTATAATGCCCACATACA
>DAOUFB010000207.1:0-15648 GCA_034430135.1 Flexilinea sp.
AGTTCGCGTTCAATTTCGTAGCGACCGATTTTTTGGATGGGTTTTTCGCTCATGGGGATTCTCCGGGATATGAGTTATGCTGCGCCTGGGTTTATTGTATCAAACGGCTTAGAATAAGGGTAGAACGTGCTAATGCAGAAAGATCGATTAAGCCACGTGTCATTGTAAGTTCTGCAAAAATCAATAAACAAAGAAACTGTTGTGTGTTGCTTAAACGCAACAGATTGAAAATTCTAAAACAAAAGATCTATTTATTGGGAGTGTTACAGATATGTCTAAAATTAAAAAAGACACCATCAAAGCAAAAGGATTTGAGATTCAGGTGTACACCGAAGATTTCAAAAATGATTTTATAAGTCTTACAGATATTGCCAAGTACAAAAATAGAGAAGAACCAAATGTTGTTGTTGCCAACTGGATGCGAAACTACAATACGATCGAATATTTGGGATTATGGGAAAAGTTAAATAATCCGAACTTTAACCCCCTCGAATTCGAGGGGTATTTAAAGCAGGCAGGCAGCAACGCTTTCACATTATCTCCTCAAAAGTGGGCGAATCAAACAAACGCAATTGGTATATTTCTCAAAATGGGGCGAGGCGGAGGAACTTTTGCCCACAAAGATATAGCTTTTAAATTTGCTTCATGGATTTCAGCGGAATTTGAATTATATATTATCAAAGATTACCAGAGATTAAAAGGTGACGAAAACTCGAAATTATCATTAAGCTGGAATTTGAATAGGGAAATTTCAAAAATTAACTACAGAATTCATACTGATGCTATCAAGGAATATCTTTTAAACGATTTGACGAATGAGCAATTGTCCCACAAGTATGCAAGTGAAGCGGATATGCTTAATGTTGCATTATTCAATAAATCAGCAAAACAATGGCGTAATGAAAACCCTGATCTGAAAGGAAACATCAGGGATTATGCCAGTCTGAATGAGCTGCTGGTTCTTACAAATATGGAAAGCTATAACGCCATTCTGATCAGCAAGGGAATGGATCAAAAAGAAAGAATGAAAGAGCTTCGAAAGCTTGCGAGAACGCAGATGATGTCTTTCGAAAGACTAAACACAGCTGGTATTAAAAGCTTGGAAGACGGTTTAAAGAATGATTAAATCAGGATTAGCGGAGGAATTTTATCGAGATAGACGGATTCAACGTATCGCACGTCCGAGAAGTCTCGATTTTATATTTCCGCACCGCGAAATGGGGCAATTCGAGTAGAATAATCTCGAATTGAGGTCATTTTAATGAAGCTTGATCGAACGAATGAAATTATGACCGAGCTGACACGCCCGCGTCCGGAATTTCCTTATCTTGACGGGTCACTCGTTTATCCGCGCTACGACGGTCGCAGCGTCGCTAACCTCGCCGCCGCGATCGCGCGCTATCTTGGAGCAGAACCGGGACGGGACCAACTCCCGCCGATTTTGGACGCGCCGCTCTTCGGTTCGGACTTTGATCATGTCCTCGTCGTTCTGGTCGACGGCATCGGCGATAAGCAGCTGCGCTGGCTGCGTTCCATGATTCCCGACAATCCCTATTTCCGACGCGTCGAAGCGGATGGGATAGAAACTCGCCTGACCAGCATCGTCCCCGCGTCGACCGCCGCCGCGACGACGTCCATCTGGACCGGCGTTCCCGCTGGACGCCATGGGCTCATTGGGTATGATACATTCCTGAAACAGTATGGACTGGTCGTCAATTTCTTAGCCTATTCGCCGATTTCACTAATGACGAAGCCGGGACTGCTCGAGCTGACCGGAACAACCGCGGAGAAGATGATCGACGTCGAGACCATGGGCGAGATTCTGACGCGCCAAGGGGTCAGCGTTCGCTCCTACCTCCCGATCGCGATTTCAGGCAGCTGCTTAACGCGGGCGCAAATGCGCGGGGCGGAGATTATCCCCTATCGCGGGTTCGCCGACCTCTTCGCCTCGGCTCAGGATAAGCTGAGCGCGAACGCGAATGGGAAAAGTCTCGATTTTATTTACTATAACGATTTTGACACGTATAATCACCTGTACGGAATGACCGATGAACGGATTTGGCGCGGAGCTGACGATTTCCTGAGCGGTCTCGATCGCATGATCGCAGCGCTCCAAACGAAGCAGGTCGGGAAAACGCTCGTCCTGTTGACCGCTGACCATGGGCATATCCCGTCCACGCCTGACCGGCGCCGCGACTGGAATTATCAGCCGGAGCTGATGAACCTGCTGACGATCCGCCCGACCGGTGAAAACCGGCTGACGTATTTTTATCCGAGGAGCCGGAAAGACGACGAACTCATCCGCCGGATCGAAGCGGTTTACCCGGGCGAGTTCAACCTCGTGGATTCGGAAAAATTTCTGAACGACGGCTTTTTTGGGACGGGGACGTTTCATCCTGACGTCAGGAATCGAATTGGAGACCTGATCGCGATCGCAAAAGGCACCGCGTTTTTCTGGTGGAATCCGCGTCCGGATCGGCTCCAATCACGCCATGGCGGGCTCAGCGCGGACGAGATGATCGTCCCGCTGATCGGGCTTCAACTCTAAGATATGCGTCCTTGCGACGAGAAAACGAAAAGGAACGGAACATGAATTCACCCTTTAAGATAACGGTCATCGGACAAGGATATGTCGGACTCCCGCTTTCGCTGAGCTTCGCGATGCATGGCGCGCGCGTCATCGGTGTCGATTCAAATGAAGCGATTGCGGCGGATTTGAAATGCGGGCGGACGACGCAGACCGAAAAAGTCGGAAATAAAACGATCGCCGAAATACTACGCGAAGAAAGCGCACGTGGAAGTTACCGCGTGACGACGGACGGCGCCGTCGCGATCCGCGAATCGAACGCCGTCATCCTGACCGTCGGGCTGCCGATCGATCCCACGAGCGGGGATCCGATTTACACGGCGTTTGAAGGCGCAACGCGGACGATTGGCGAAAACATTCAGGCGGGGACCGTCGTCCTCGTACGTTCGACGGTCGTCCCGGGAACGACGGAAACGTTCTGCCTCCCGCTGATTGAAAAGCTTTCCGGGCTGAAAGCTGGAAAAGATTTCTTCATCGCCTACGTTCCGGAACGGATCGCCGAAGGAAAAGCGTTCGATGAATTTGTGACCATGCCGACGCTGATCGGCGCTCCAGATGAAAAAACCGCCTCACTCGCCGAGCAGGTTATTCGCATCAACAGCACGGCTGAAATTATTCACTCAGACTCCATTATCGCCGTCGAGACCGCGAAAGTCCTCGAAAATCTTCAGCGCGACGCGAATATCGCGATCGTTCAGGAATTCGCCCGTTTCGCGGAAAATGCAGGGATGGATACGTTCGAGGTGATCCGCCTTGCGAATACCCATCGCCGTGTCAACCTGCTTTCGCCGGGTCCCGGCGTCGGCGGCTACTGCATTCCGAACGCGTTCCACTACCTGAACGCGAAAGCACGCGCGCTTCAGGTTCCGCTCCCGCTTCTCCAAAAGGCGCGGGAAATGAACGAAGCGCTGCCAGCTTTTTTCGTCGATAAAACAATCGAATTACTGAACGAAGCCGGACGCGGGATCCATGGCGCGAAAATCGCCGTGATCGGTCTCGCGATGAAAGATCATTCGCCCGACGACCGGCTGAGTCCATCGGTTTATATCTGTGAGGAAGCGCTGCGGCGCGGAGCGATCATCGCAGCCTACGACCCGAACGTCGCGGCGAGCTATCCATATAAGGTTCAGACGCTGAAAGAAGCCTGTCAGGACGCCGACGCGCTCCTGATTCTCAATACGATTGACGCGGGCTTTGACCCGCTGGCTGAAGTTGAAGCGCTGAAAAAGTCCGCGGTCATCCTCGACACACGCGGCGCAGCCAACGCAGAACGACTGCCGAAAACGATTCGGTATTGGAAAATATAGGTCATGAAGAGCTTTTCTGAAATGCTGCCAGTCCTCGCAGCTGAACAAACGAAGCTTCGAAAGCGGACCGAACTGAGCGACGCGGACCAGCTGCTGAATCTCGTTCTTTCATTGGGAACGATGCTGCTTTGCAGCGGAGCCGAGGTGATCCGCGTAGAAGATTCCATGCGGCGGGTGCTCGTCGCATATGGCGCGGTCGACCCGGAGGTATTCGTTATCCCCTCGCTGATTATCGTCTCCGTCAGCCGTCCGAACGGAGAAGCGGCAGTGCGTTTTAAGCGGATCCTTTCCCGCTCAACCGACATGGAGCGTTTTTCACGGCTAAACGCGCTCAGCCGCCGCCTCGTTCGGGAAAAACCCTCCTATCAGGACGGAATCGACGCGCTGAACGAAATCCTGATGACGCCGAAATATCCTCAGTGGGTGAACGCGCCCGTTTATTTCATCGTGGCTGGTATGTTTACGATGCTTTTCGGGGGAGAATGGTTCGACGGGATTTTTTCCGGTATTTGCGCTTTAACCGCCTGGAGCGTCGTTTTTACCGCGATGCGCCTCCAACTTCACCCGTTCCTGCGCAATATTATCGTGTCGAGCTGGTCGGTATTTTTGGCGGGAGTCTTTGAACGGCTGTTTCCGGCGGCGAACATGGACCTGATCATTATCGGAACGTTCATGCTCCAGGTTCCGGGCGTTCAAATGACGAACGGCGTCCGCGATTTGCTATCGAGCGATTACATCGCGGGGTTTATTATGCTGGTCGAGGCGGGACTGATCGCGGTCGCGATGGCGATCGGCGCAGCGTTCGGTCTGTCCGCGCTGAGATTTATTTAATCGTGCGGAGAAAGAGGATAGGAGATGAAGTTAACCGGCGTTCCCGAGGGGATGTTTTACGCATATGCAGCCTGCATTTCGTTTTCGATCCTGTTCAACCTGCGCGGACGCCGTTTATTCCTGACGGCATTAGGGAGCGCGGTGGGATGGGGAATGTACTTACTCCTCCGCGATCGGATCCATCTCATTATGCTGACTTTTTTATGTATCAGCGTTCTCGCGATTTACGCGGAAATTATGGCAGTAATCGATAAGTGCCCGATGACGGTTTACCTGATCGTCGGTTATTTTCCATTCGTCCCCGGAGCAGAGCTCTATTACACGATGAAACATCTCGTTGACGGTGATATTTCATCGTTCCTCGTACGCGGATTAAATACGCTCGGAATTGCGCTGGCGATGAGCGTTGCGGTCGCGGTCGTCATGTATGGCTTTACGTTAATCCAAACCATACGGCAATCTTTCAAACAGCGCCGCGATCAAAAGCGAAGCCCGCTCTAACGCATTTCTAATACACGCCGCCCGAAAGGGAGAGTCCGCCTCTGGTAAAATAAGGTCGGAAAGAAGATTTTATACAAACATGAGCGGAATTAATCAATTTACCGAACGATCCCAAAGAGTCCTGAGCCTCGCGACGCAGGAAGCGGCGGCGAATGGTAAGGATATAATCGGTACTGAACACCTCTTATCCGGACTTCTCCTCGTCGAAGATTCGACGGCTGGAACTGTCCTGACCGATTTGCATATTACGATTGAGGCGGTACGCGCCTGGCTTCCCCGGGTCAGCGAACTGGACGCGGCTCACCGCGCTGAAGAATTCGCCTCAGATGGCGGGAAAATCTCGCTGGCGGTTCAAAATATCCTCCGCCGTGCGATTATGCTTTGCCGAAGCGCGAACGAGAAACAGGTTTCGACCGAATTTCTCCTCAAAGCGCTCCTGCAAAGTCCGGATTCACACGCAGTCAAGATCCTCGAACGGTTAGGGGTTCAGGTTCATCAAATCCGAATTCATCTGGATCGCGTCCTCCGGGAGGGCGAGAACCCGAAACACGCAGCTCAACCCGTTGAGTCCGCCGTTGAAGCCCGTCCAGCCAGATCGACCGGACGGTCCAGCGAACGCAAGAAGGGCGATTCACCTCTCATCGATCAGCTTTCGACCGATCTGACCGCGAAAGCCGCCGCAGGGAAGCTCGATCCCGTCGTTGGACGAAAAGTCGAAATCGAACGCGTCATCCAAATCCTCGCACGCCGGACGAAAAATAACCCTGCCTTAATCGGCGAACCGGGAGTTGGTAAGACGGCGATCGTCGAAGGACTTGCACAGGCGATTCATCAGGGCATGGTCCCTGCACAGCTTTTAAATAAGCGCGTTTTGGCGCTCGACGTCGGATCTATGGTCGCGGGCACGATGTACCGCGGTCAGTTCGAAGAGCGGATGAAGCGCGTTATCGAAGAGCTTAAATCGACGGAAGCGATTCTTTTCATCGATGAAGTGCATATGCTGGTCGGCGCAGGTTCCGGCGGATCCGCCGTCGACGCGGCGAATATCCTGAAACCGGCGTTATCGCGCGGCGAGATTCAAATTATCGGCGCCACGACGACGAACGAGTACCGGAAGAATATTGAATCTGACGCAGCGCTCGAACGCCGCTTCCAGCCGATCCAGGTCGCTGAACCGTCGCCCGAAGAGGCTGTCGAGATCCTAAAAGGATTAAAACCCCGCTACGAAGATCATCATCAGCTCGTGATTAGCGATGAAGCGATCGAAGCAGCGGTCAAACTCTCCGTAAGATACGTTTCTGACCGTTTTCTGCCGGATAAAGCGATTGACTTGATTGATGAAGCGTCATCGCGCGTTCGCCTCTTTAAAACGCCTCTAACGGCGCGTTCCGGCGATTTGCTCGATCAACTCCGGGAAACGCGGAAACAGATTCATCTCATCGACGAGAACAATAAAGACGAGAAACAGCGCCTTCCGGAGCTAAGGGAAACGGAAAAGCAGCTCGAAGCCGATATTCTTGAGCTGAACCGCCAGTGGGACAGAGCCGAAGCTCCAATCCTCAGCGCGGAGGACGTCGCGGAAGTCATCTCGATGTGGACCGGTATTCCGCTGATGCAGCTGGCGGAAAGCGAGTCCGAACGGCTGATGAAGATGGACGTTGAGCTGAAAAAAATGATTATCGGGCAGGATGAAGCCATTAATGCGATTTCGTCCGCCGTCCGGCGCTCCCGCTCCGGGCTGAAAGATCCGAACCGACCGATCGGCTCGTTCATGTTCCTCGGTCCAACCGGCGTCGGGAAAACAGAACTGACGAAAGCGCTCGCCAGCTACCTTTTCGGGAGCGAAGAAGCGCTGATTCAAATTGACATGTCTGAATTTATGGAACGGCACGCGACTTCCCGCCTGACCGGCGCGCCGCCAGGATACGTCGGATTTGAAGACGCGGGTCAGCTGACTGAAGCCGTCCGCCGCCGTCCGTACTCGATCGTTGTTTTTGACGAACTGGATAAGGCTCATCCGGAAGTCCAGAACCTCCTGCTCCAAATCATGGAAGAGGGGCATTTATCCGACGCTCACGGGAAAAAAGTCGATTTCCGGAACACGATCATCATCATGACCTCCAACGTCGGTGCGGATTTAATCCGCCGCCAGACTTCGTTCGGTTTTTCACTCGCGGACGACAGCGCAGAATCCGAAAAAGGCAGTTATGATGAAATGCGCCGGAAGCTCCTCGATCAGCTTAAGAAGTCATTCCGTCCGGAATTTATCAACCGCCTTGACAGCGTTATCGTCTTCCGCATGCTGAACCTCGAAGATATGCGCCTGATTACAGAGCTGGAAATCGGAAAACTCAACGCACGGCTCAAAGATCGCGAACTGCGGCTCATCGTCACGGATGAAGCGATTGATAAGCTGACCCAGGACGGGTTTGATCCGGAAATGGGCGCGCGCCCAATCCGCCGCATCGTTCAACAGCAGGTTGAGGACAAATTGGCTGATACGCTTTTATCAGCGCATTACCCGGAAGGGACGGAGCTCTTCCTGACGACGGACGAGAAAGGGGAATTGACGATCCTACCCGGGACGCCCGAACCCATTCTCTGAACCTTGGGAATATTTCGAATAGAGCGCGAATTGATCGCGCTCTATTGATTCACGAAGTTAGTCAGGTCAAAGAACTGACGATTTTCCCATTGACCCGATCCATCCTTTCCGATACGCTTAACTCCAGTGGGGATTCCTTGATTATTCAGGCGAATTCTCTTTATTGCGCTCGGTTCCTCCTCTCGCTTTAAGCCGGAGACACTAAGAAAGGAGCTCTTGAACCGATGAACGAACTTAAGATGGAAATAGGCAATATACGGGATTGGATCAACCGCAGCCTTGAGAGCGATCCGTCTTTTTGTGCACAATACACCGCATATTACAAAGGAAACTTTATCGAAGAAGGATCATTCGGAACACTTCCGGAGCGTCAGAACCCGCTCTTTGGAAAAACGGATCGAGTTAATCCGTTAACGCTTTTCGACATCGGGATTTTTACGCGGACTTTTTCGTTTTACGCGCTGAATAATATTCTACGGGAAAATAAATTAACGATTTCAGCGCCGCTTTATAAATTTCTTCCTACTTTCAATGATCCTCGCCCAATTCTTGACGAGCCCGTTCGTCTCGTCGACACGCGGAAGCTGACGCTCCAGCATTTAATCCGTCATACGTCCGGGCTCCCGGAAACGGTATTGGTTGAGCGGACGGATGACGTTGAAAGCATTACGCAAAAAGTGGTAACGACGCCGTTCGAAATGCAGCCGGATCGGATTACGCGGCGGTCCGCGGTTGGTTACACGCTGATTGGATTCATCCTCGAGACGATGACCGGGAAACCGCTTTCAAAGGTATTTGATGAAACGATTTTTGCCGATATTGGCTTGCGGGACACGGGGTTTCGTCCAATCATGCGCTGCTCGAAAGCGATCCTGCCGATCCCGGACGAGGGAATTGCGCCTACGTTTGAAGGCGAAAACGGGAGACGGAAAATGCGTCTCGGCTTTACCGGCGACCCGCTGTGCGCCTGTCTCGGCGGCGAATCGGGGGATAACGGGCTATTCAGCACAGCCTGTGAAATTGCCGCTTTTGGGCACCACTTCGTCCAGAAAGTGCTCCGGCGCGCTTTCGATGAGTCGGAGCTCTTCGCGCTCTTGCACCCGCTGCTCGGCGAGCCTGGAAAGACCTGGAACGTACACTTGAGCCACACGGGCTGCATCTTCCTTTTGAATTGGACGAACGAAACGATCTTCGTCATCCTGACGAACGGCGGACTCACCGCAGAGCGCAGTTTCTTCGATTCATGGCGCAAGCTGGCTGCGGAAACGAGCTCGGTTGATCCGCTGTTTTAAAACCATTTCAAAATAAGCCGTTTTTCATCATTGGAAAAAGAGAAGCGTGAGAGAATCCGCCGAAAATCATCGGGCGTATTTTCTCACGCTTCCAACTCGTATAAGCTAAGTCTCCGACCGCTACGCGCTCAGCGCCTCGATTCGATCAACCGTCTCACGCAAAATGTCGAACCCGCCCTGCCAGAAAGCCGGGTCGCGGAAATTGAATCCTGCGTTCTTGAGAACTTGTTCCGGAGCGAGGGAACCGCCGGTCGCTAAAAGCTGTTTCAGACGCGGGATAAACGACTTGCCCTCGTTTTTATACGCCTTGAAGAGCGCCAGAACGAGAAGCTGCCCAAAGGCGTAGGCATAGACGTAAAACGGCGTGTAGAAAATATGCGGAATAAGCGCCCATTCGCCCTTAAATTCCGGATTGATTTCGATCGAATCCCCAAACTGATCCCGGAGATTTTCCATGTAAAGCTCGTTCAACTGGTCCGTATCCGCGCCGTCCACGATGAGTTTATGCGCATCCCGTTCGAAGAGAGCGAAATAAGCCTGACGCTGGATCGTCGCATAATTTCCGTCCATCTCTTCCATCAGGAGCGTCCGCTGGACGAGTTTGTCATCTTCATGCGCCAGCAGGTAATCCGACAGAACCATTTCGCAGAACGTCGACGCCGTTTCAGCGAGCGGTAAGCAGGCATGCTGTTGGAAAATATTCTGCTTTTCCGCCATCATGGAGTGAATCGCGTGACCCAATTCATGCGCCAACGTCGAAACGTCGTCCAGTTTCCCCTGATAGTTGACCTGAACGTATGGGGTCAGGTTCGGCGTAACCGTCCAACAAAATGCTCCGTCCCGTTTCCCCGTCCGGATCTCGCTGTCGATATGGTTATCGTTGAATACGCGCATCGCCTTCGTCATGAATTCCGGATCGAACTCATTAAACGCCGTCATGACTAGATTAACCGCGTCATCGAAGGAATAACGCTTCGTCGTCTTGACGCTCGGCGCGTAAAGGTCGGAACGCTTCATGACGTCGAGACCAATAATCTTTTTCTTAAGCTTAAAGTAACGCTGGAAAATATCCTTATTTTCCTGAGCTTTATCTAAAAGAAGATTAACGACTTCATCTGGTATATCGTTTTCAACGTTCCGGATCGACATCGGCGATTTATAACCGCGGATCGTCATCCCTTCGCTGTCCCAGTCACGAACAAGCGCCTGATAAATCTGGGTCAGAATCGAACTGTCCTTTTCATAGACGCGGTACATTTCTTCATAAGCACGGCGGCGGACATCCGGGTCTGGGTCGCGGACATATTGCCCAAGCTGACCGCGCGTCATCTTCTTCATCTCGCCATCGAGTTCCAATTCGAACTCGTACCGGTTGGTGATCATGCTGTACAGCGATTGCAAAGCAGCCACGCCGGAGACGTTCTTCATCGAAACAATCTGTTCCTCTTTTTCAGAAAGCGTATATTTTTTCGTCTGGCGCAGCTGCGTCAGGAAGTAGCGGTATTCTGGGAGATCGTTCAGGAACGCTTCGGCTTTTTCATCCGCTAAATTCTTCCACCATAACGACGCAAAAATTGTCTTGCTTTGAATCTCCGCCCAAAGCGCGTCAATTTTCCCAACCGCGGCAATGATTTTTGGATCCTGCGAATAGCCGGAAAAAAGCAGTCCGGTAAAGCTGGACAGCCGTGTCGTCAGCGTAATCAACTCTTCATACTTCTTCAAAAATTCGCGGAACAATGAAACGGTCGTCGAATCATTCAATTTCTCACGGTAACCCATGACCTCATCTACAACGCGATCCAATTTGTTCAAATCTGCTTTTAAATCGTCATTCTCTAAACCGCTGTATAAATCAGCTAAACTCCATGCTTTTAATTCATAAGCTGCCATTCAAGTCATCCTTTCTGTACTTTACGACATTAGTCTAATCTAATTATAGCGCTTTCTCATACTGCACCTAAAAAACGAACCCCAACAGCAAGTCATTGACGTTGGAACCCGTCGAGCCTGTCCGAATCAGCGCGCCAATCGCGTCAAAATAGGCGTAAGCGTCATGGCGTGCTAACATCTCTTGAACATCAAGCCCCGCCAGGCGCCCCGCTTCGAACGTATTCCCATCCACGATCGCGCCGGCGGCGTCGGTCGGTCCGTCCTCTCCATCGGTCGCGAACGACACAACAGCAATGCCCGGAACGCCAGCCAGCGTCTCCACCGCGCCCAGCGCCGTTTCCTGGTTCCGTCCGCCGCAGCCGCGGGAGTCGGGAGCGAGCGTCACCGTGGATTCGCCGCCCTGAATCAACAGGAGCGGGCGCGAACCGGGATCCCGTTCAGCCCGCAGCGCCGCGATCCGTTCGGCGAAATTCCGTCCGACTTCTCGTGCCTCTCCAACGATGGGTTCATCGAGGACCCGCGTTTCAAAGCCAAAAGCGCGTGCAGATTTCGCCGCTGCGTCCATCGCCGTTTTAACGTCCCCGACGATGAGCGATTCAATCCGTTCGCCGCCGTCGCCGGGCGCGAGAATCGTCGGACCGGAGGCGATCGTCTTGAGATCGTTCCCTATCACGTCCGACAAAATGAGATTAACGATCCGTGCACCATGAACCGCCCGCGCAACACCGCCGCCCTTGACACGGTCTGCTTTTTTGCGTTCGGCGTTGATTTCGTTGATGGTTGCGCCGGAAGCTAACAACGATCGGTTCAATGCCTGAATCGACTCAAGCGATTCCCCCTCCGCTGGTGCGACGAGAAGCGATGAACCGCCGCCGGAAAGCAGGACGATCAGAAGATCTTTTCCATTCAACGTCTCGGCAAACGCAAGAACGGCTTCTCCCGCCGCAACCGAAGCGCCAGTCGGGACCGGGTGCGAGCCGACGAAGCAGGTATATTTCGCAGGAAACTCGTCGGGGAGAAAACTCGTTTTCGAGACGATGATCCCGGCATCAATCCGCTCCTCGATCAAATTTCCTAACGCGTTCGTCATCCGGCGCGCCGCTTTTCCGACGGCTAAAACGTTGACCGTTCGGTAATACGAAAAATCGATCTCAATCCCGCCGAAGCGGATTCCCTCTTCCGTCTCGTCCGCGATCCGGTAAATCAGCTGCTCAGGCGCAATCGCACGCCTGACTTCGTCCAGAATCGAGTCAATCACCGCGCGCCAACCGTCCAAGACATTTTCACTGTTCATGCCGCGCCGAACCGTCTCACTCATTCCTTTTTCGTCCGCTCAGGCTTATTCTGCTAATACGCCTTGGAGAAATAAATCCGGGAATCGGCTTCCTTGCCGCAGACGACACACTTGCCCTTCTCGCCCTTCGGAAGGTCAAACGGACGGCAGCGAGTCGTTGCTTTCGTATCTTCTTTGACCTTCGCTTCACATTCCGGACAACCGCACCAGTAGGCATTCGCCCAACCGGATTCGACGACTTTCTTGAACTCGTCATACGTTTCGACGTCATGGATATGCGCGTCGCGGAATTCGGTCGCGCGCTTCAGGAGCGAAGCCTGAATCGTATCGAGAAGCTCCTGAACCTGCGGCGCGAGGTTATCCTGAGACAGGAACGACTTCCCGTCCCGTCCCGGAATATCACGGCGAGCCGCCATAACCGAGTTCTTTTCAACGTCTTTCGGTCCAATTTCAAGGCGAAGCGGAACGCCGCGCAGTTCCCACTCATGATACTTGAAGCCCGGCGTGACTTCGGTTCGGTCGTCTAACTTGACACGGAAACCGCTAAGCTGCTTCTGGACGCGTTCAACCGCCTCCATGACTTTCGCCCGTTCCGCGTCATTCTTGTAGATTGGAACGATAACGATCTGATACGGCGCGAGACGCGGCGGAAGGATGAGCCCGTTATCGTCGCCATGCGTCATGATAATTGCGCCGATAAAACGGGTCGAAACGCCCCAGGACGTCGTCCAGCAATATTGAAGTGTATTATTTTGATCGAGATACTTAATGTCAAACGCTTTCGCGAAATTTTGACCCAGGTTGTGGCTCGTTCCCGCCTGAAGCGCTTTTGCATCGCCCATCATGGCTTCGATTGAATAGGTATTGACCGCGCCCGCGAATTTTTCGGATTCGGACTTTACGCCCTTAATGACCGGCACGGCGGCTTCGTTGATCGCGAAATCCGCATAGACGTCGAGCATGCGCAGCGTCTCTTCTTCGGCTTCTTCCGGGGTCGCGTGCGCCGTATGTCCTTCCTGCCAGTAAAATTCGAGCGTCCGGAGGAAAAGCCGCGTCCTCATTTCCCAGCGGACGACGTTCGCCCACTGATTAATCAGGACCGGAAGATCGCGGTACGACTTGATCCACTTCGCGTACATATGACCGATGATTGTCTCCGACGTCGGGCGAATGACGAGCGGTTCATCCAGCTCCTGCCCGCCGCCGACGGTCACGACCGCCAACTCCGGCGAAAATCCTTCGACATGTTCCTTTTCTTTTTCGAAAAAGCTCTTGGGAATAAGCATCGGGAACGCCGCGTTGACATGACCTGTTTCCTTGAAGCGGCGATCAAGATTCGATTGTAAATTCTCCCAGAGCGCCCAGCCGTACGGTTTGACGACCATGCAGCCGCGCACTGGCGAATAATCCGCTAAGTCCGCGCGTAAGACAACTTGGTTATACCATTCGGAAAAGTTTTCCGCTTGCGGCGTTAATTTTTCATCAGCCATTTTTCTATTTTCAACCTTCTTTTTGTTTCGTTATTTATTCAATGATCGAAATGTTTACGCCTCTAAAACCACGAGCGCAATCCGCGCGGATTCGCGCTGGACGTCGAGGTACTCAGGGTCGGACACCATCGTGTGCAGATGCGCCACACAATCTGCCCGCTCCGCTTCCGTGACCGAAGCGAACGATTCGCGGATCTTCGTCTCTTCGCGGGACAGAATTCCATCCCAAAATTCTTCCAGATGATCGGCTTCTTCCATTTTTCTACCTCACGTTCCATTTCTTGACGTTACGGGGAAATTTTATCATGATTCAGTCCTGTATCTCTCCGCGAAAACGCCTCCGGTGATACGGAGAAACGAACGATTCATGGTAAACTTTTCTCATGAAAAGGCTTCATTTGAACCCAGTTCCGATGGCATGGAAGGGCTTCTTCGGTCGAATCGCCCTTTCGTTCGTCAGCGCCTCTGCGCTGGCGTTTCTTTTCCTCGTCTCGACCGCGCTCCGAGACGACCGAATCACGCCGAAAGAAACCCTCGCCGTCGGCTCGCTTTTTGCCGCTGCGTTCATCGCTTTTTTCATTCTCTCGCTCCGCTCCGTCTTTTCGCGAGGGGGGATTGGGGCTGCGTTGACGCTCTGCGCAGCGATTGGGATTTTAATTTACGCCTTCATTCCGAGCGGTTTTGCGCTCCCGGAACGGCTGTTTTGGGTCGGGCAGTACCATCTCGAAGTCCTGGACATCGAGCCAGACACGGTTATCGAACTGTTTTGGGCGTATCGGAGCGACGGATTACCGAAAAGCGCTGACGACCTGGAGTCGCCGCGTCCGCTAAGCGACCTTTCCTACGCCGATTTAAAAAAAACGGACAGCTGGAATTTGAACGAAAGCGGCGTCCTCTCCACGAATCGTAAAGGCGCAGCGTTGGATTATGCGAAACTCGGGCTGCATACGACGCTCCCGGTTCTCGCGTTCCGTTCGGTCGGGAGCGGCGACGCGCTCCTTCGTCTCGAAGCGAACGGGGAAAAAATTTTTACCTCCATTGACCACACGTTCGCGGATTCAACCGCCATGTTTCCCACCTTCAAGCCGACGCTGACGCTTTACCTGACGCGCGCAGTCGAGGTTTCCGCCCTGATCCTGGCGCAGTTCCCAGTTTTCGCCGCCCTCGTCAGCGCCATTGAGCGCAAAAGGAATCCGATCTAATCGCGGCGAAGCAGCTGGATCGAACAGCATGAAAAAGAACAACCGGCTCCACTTTCTTATCCATTTCTGCGCTTTCGCCCTGCCAGTCGGGCTAATTTTAGTCCAGCTGGTCCGTCTCAGGATTACCCCATTCGGCGGCGGCTCGTTCCTGCGCGCGGATATGAACAGCCAGTACAGCGCTTTCCTAACTTATCTGCGCTCGATCCTGCATGGCGAAAATGACCTCTTCTATTCGTTCTCGATGAACGGCGGCGGGAACTTCTATTTTCTCTATACCTACTACCTCGCCAACCCGTTCAACTGGCTCATGGCGCTCGTTCCGGCGGAAGACATTCCCCACGCACTGACGTTTTTTATCCTGATCCGCTTCGGGCTGGCGGGGCTGACGATGAGCCTGTACCTGCGCCGGATTCAAGCGCGAACGTTCAGCTTGCTGACGGTTCTCTTTTCGACTTCCTACGCACTGATGACGTATATGCTCGTATGCGCCGAGAATTATTTCTTTATCGACGGCGTGGTCATGCTGCCATTAATTCTGATCGGAATAGAAGACTTAATTGAGCGGGGGAAAATCACGCTATACGCCGCAACGCTCGGATTCATGCTCCTGATTCAGTTTTACATCGGCTGGATGATTTGCCTTTTCACC